>DAINQQ010000024.1:0-40015 GCA_036742645.1 Flavitalea sp. | reverse complement strand
TTAAAGCCCTGAAATCTGGGATCAGTTCAGTATCATTCCTTATCATAAAAGAACGGCATGCTATCTATCATGTTTTCAGAAGGCGGATTACCTGATTTGATTATAAAAAGCACAAACAGTATTCATCAGGCATACATCACATTTGGGCTTAGGCCTGCAAATCTCTCTACCAAGAAATGACATTGCCATTCCTGCGTCCCAATCCTTTTGCGGAAGTATTTCCATGATTTGTTTCTCAATTTTATTTGCATCAGTACCGGAAGCAATTCCAAGACGTGGAGCTACCCTCACAACATGCAGATCCACCATCACTCCTTCTGGAGGTTTACCTGCTTCGCGTAAAATGACATTGGCTGATTTTCTACCAATACCTTTTAAAGCAGTAAGTCCTTCCAGTGTTTGGGGAATATTTTTATTATCTTTTATTTTTTCCGCCATTTCTACAAGCCATTTTGCTTTATTGGCAAAATTCCGCACCTCACCAATGTATCGAAATAAAATCTCGGGTGTGGCTTTTGAAAGTGCTTTCATATCAGGAAAATCTTCAAACAACTTTGGCGCCAACTGGTTGATATGCCGGTCTGAATCCTGTGCGGATAAAACGACCATCACCACCAGTTGGTAGACACTTTCATAATCCAATGGATGTTTTTTGCCTTTGTACTTTTTTAGCAATGGTTGAATTTCATCAGGCCAAATAACTTTGGAAGGCATAAGAAAATAATTAGAAATAAATCTACAATAAAAGGCAATATGCCGAGGTCCCGATCGCAAAATAGTAATGGTCCGGCATTGATGTACAGAAAATTTAAAAACTTCCAATAAATCAACCTCTTGTCAAATACAAGGCATACCTTAAAAAATAATTGATAACATTTCCGGGATGGCTGCAACTACCAATACCAAAACTTTCCCTTACCGCTATCGCGTAGTCATCTTCCTATGCTCTCTTGCCACCCTCACCTATCTTGATCGCATTTGTATTTCGATTGTTGGTGTACGTGTGAAAGCTGATCTTGGATTAACCAATACAGAATTCGGTTGGGTACTTGCTTCGTTTGCGTTGGCTTATGCCTTGTTTGAAATCCCTTCTGGCGTTCTGGGTGACAAGATCGGGCCACGGGCTGTTTTTATCCGCATAGTAATTTGGTGGTCTTTGTTTACGATTGTTACAGGATTTGCGAATGGCCTGATATTTCTGATCATTGTTCGCTTTTTGTTTGGCATGGGTGAATCGGGTACGTATCCCAATATCCTGATCGTGGTATCAAGATGGTTTCCCGTTAACGAACATGGCCGCGTACTTTCGTGGGTGGGAATCGGCTCACAAATCGGTTCAGCCATAGCGCCGCTGATTATTGTTCCTTTAGCTGTCGTCTTTGGATGGAGAATTCCTTTTTATGTGATTGGAATGATTGGCTTCTTGTGGGTGTTCGTTTGTTATAAATGGTTCAGAAATTTTCCTGCAGAAATGAAGCAGATGCAAGAGCCTGAAAAGAAATATATCGAAGCGAACTGCCGGCATAATACTGCTCATTCATCTATTTCCTGGATCACCATCTTAAGACAACGCAATACACTTGCGTTGATGATGATGTATTTTTGTTGTCAGTGGGCTAATTACTTCTTCGTAGCATGGATGCCCGTGTATTTACAGGAAGGAAGACATTTTTCAGAGAATGCGATGAAGATGATCACCTTCACTTTGTTTGTTGCCGGTTTCGCGGGATTATTGATTGGAGGATTTTGCAGCGACTGGCTTGTGCAGAAAAGAGGATTGAAATTTGGCCGACGCTTCATGGGTATGACGGGATTAGGACTCTGTGCGTTTTTCATTTTAGTCGCCGGTCTTTCGCCAATCAATAATTTAACTGCTGTTTGCCTTATTCTTTCCAATGCGTTCTTTTCGTTCGGGGTGATGTCTTCCTATGCAGTATGTGCCGACATCGGGCGCAATAATGCCGGCACGATTACAGGAGCGATGAACTTTTGCGGACAGATGGGTGCTTTTTTTCTTGCCATCATTTTCGCGAAGGTCATAAATCTGACGGGTAGTTATAATGCTCCACTCATCGTCGTTTTTACTGTTGAACTCACCGGATGTTTGTTGTGGTTAGCAATCAATCCTACAACGCCTTTAAAAGAAAAGCTGGAGAAGCCCGTGGAACTGATCGTTGCGCAATGAGAATTTAATTTCCCCAAACGCAGGCGATAGATCCCATAAAACCTGTAAAGTCTTTTATAACGGAGGGCAAACACTGATGGCATATTTTTGCATCGCAATTCAAATCGGCAGGTTATTGAAGCAATGTTGCAAGCACCGCGTCCCGGAACTCTCCGGCTTTTTTTACCAGGTCGCTTTCAATAAGAACGCCCAGATTGGTGGAGAAATAAACATACAACTTATGCGAAGGAATGTACATTAAACCACATCCCGCCCCTACACCACCGCCGCCGTGGCCGTACCCAATGATCCCGCCAAGATCAAAGTAGATCATACCCATACCATAGCGATTATTTCCTTTTTCGTCCTTTACAAAATTCAGCATCTCTTTCATGGATTCAGACCTGAGTAATTTGCCTTCCATTAATCCTTTTAAAAATTTTACCGCATCGGTAGTAGTGCATACAATTCCGTCGTCACCTTTTGAAGAAACAACAGTCATCTGTTGAAAGCCGGTGATATTAGCCGGTTTTCCATTATTAAATACATCCCAATAAGATTGCGGCAGGTACAGGTTTTTTAGGTAGTGATTGTTCTTTGAATAGTAAGTATTCGTTAATCCAAGCGGTTTGAAGATATTCTCCCTAATATAAGCGGCATGATCCCCTGTAATTGCGTCACCGATCAAAGACAGCAAAAGATAATTCGTGTTGACATACTTGTATTTTGTTCCCGGCTCGGAGAGTGGATCCTGATCGACGATACTCTTCAGGCAATCAACCGCCGAAAAATTGTTCAAAGGATGTTGGAGGACTTGTGAAACGAAGTCAGGATTGTCGTTGTATTCCGGAACGCCAGAAGTGTGGTTGAGCAGCATACGGACAGTTACTTTGTCAGGGTTCTTGAGGTAACGGCTATATCTAGCAGGCAGGTATTTTGTCATGGGCGCGTCCAGCTCAATCTTACCATGTTCCTTTAATTGAAGTATCTCAACAGCCATATAAGTTTTAGAAACACTTTGGAGATATTGAAGATGACAATTTTCCATGGGAGCCTTGCTCTCCACGCTTGCATAGCCTTGGGAACCAGCCCACCATCCTTCTTTCTCTGAATAGACGGCAAGCGATAAGCCCGGCATGGAATTGTTCGTATAATGGCTCATGATGGAATCTAAACTCCGAGCCTTTGAATAGTTAGTGTTGATACTTACCCCAAGGTCGCAATTGCCTGCTGAATTTTTAAAAGGTTGTGTCCTGGCAAAGACGTTGGAAGCAAGAAATACTACGATAGCAAGAAATTTTTTCATTTGTTTTTTATGCAAAACAACGAAACAGGGAAAGTCCTTTCCAAATCCTCCAATTACTTTTCGGCGAAGTGCAGTGAAATCACCTCTGAACGAATGGATACCGTGTGTTGTGAATCATTTGTTTGGGATGAAGTGTAGCAAAAGGGGTGCTGAAATGCATCTTGTCTTATTCCTATTCATGGACTTGAAACCAGTTTTTGAAAGGGATGGCGCGCGTTCGGCTAACCTGGATCGCTTTAGGGAACTGATCGAAGGCTTTCACCAAAACATCCAGCTTACCATCGCCCGTTCTTTTAAATCCAGTCATAGCTTTCCGATGAACAATATATTGCCGGTTCAGGCGAAAGAAGAGCTCTTCAGGTACTGACTCTTCAATTCTGTCTAATGACTTATCTGGAAAATATCTTTTATTATCCCAGGTCAACAATACAGTATACCGTTCCTCGGCGTAAAAGCCGAGGATATCATCAAAACGAATGGACAGGTTTTGGTTGCCTTGCCTTACGGTAAAACCCTCCGCTCTCACCTTTTTTTCTTCCTTTCGCTGCATTTCAGACTGCTTCCACTCCGAGTAGTAATGCATCCCGATGTATATCCCGTTGATCACGAGGAACCAGATGAGGATAATAAAAATATCAAACAGATAAAAGCTAAGCGGAACAGTGCGGCCTCTTGCTACCAGGCTGACCAGTTCGGTTAAAAGAATGATAATCGTCAATCCTACGGCAGTAGTCACAAGAACCTGGATCAGAATTCTCTTCAAAGGCCGCTCAGTGTATGGCAGCTTTCTATCCAGGGTAATAATTATACTTCGAACCGCCCACCAAGCCAGCCAGCCCTGGACGGTATCTATTGTGTAAGTAAGAACGAGGAACCAGTTAAACCGAATGTCGTTGTATGTGAGATAATAATTAAAGGCGCTGATGAAAGCGATAGCAATAAGAAAAAATTTTACGTCGTGGTATTTCTGCTGGCGCGGCATTGCCTTATTTAAGTGCAAGGTTACGAAAATAAAAACCCGGTCAGATGGTCTCCGTCTGACCGGATTAAAAGGGTTACGTAAGGCTTTCCTCCATTGTCCGCATTTGTATTTCAATAATCCTTGAACCGGGAGATTGAGTGCATGCTAACAAGACTGCCCCGGCGACATCAGATGGCTCTAGCATGGCTGAATTATCAACACCTTCCTGTGTGCGTCCGCGTCCGAGCGCGAACTCAGTCTTTACGCCGCCGGGACAAATTGCACCTACTTTAATACCATGGGGTCGCAGCTCTTTATCAAGTGCCTGCGCAAAACCGACTTGTGCAAATTTTGTAGCACAATAGACCGCTTCTCCCGCGAATCCATAAACGCCGGCCATAGACGATAGCATGAGAATAGTCCCTGACTTCTGTTCAACCATCACTGGTACCACATATCTTGTAAACAGAAAAGTGGAACGCACGTTTGTATCAAATAATTCATCATACTCATCAGCGGAGGTATCAACGAGGTTTTTGTAGATGCCGATGCCGGCATTATTAATGAGAATATCTATCCGCCCAGATTCCTCAATCGCCATTTTGACGGCTCGCTTAGCCGTTCTTTCTTCACGTGCATCACCCGTTACCACTAATGTCTTTGTGCCGAGCGCGTCAATAGCAGCAGCCAATTCTTCAAGTCTCTTTTGTCTGCGCGCAACCAAAACGAGCTGTGCTCCTTCTGCCGCCAACGCAAGCGCTGACGCTTTTCCAATACCGGCACTGGCGCCGGTAACAACCGCTACTTTCCCTGTTAATCTTCCTGGCATATTATAAAGTTTTAATTTTTATTGATTTGTTTCTTAAACATGCGAAGATCGAGTCATTAATAGTCAGTTATTCAATCAATGACGAATATACATCAACCGATTGTCGAGCTATGCAAGGGCTCGGTTCCTCTTAAAGCAATGAAGATGAATATCAATCTTCACGTAGCTTCAACGGAGCCTTGCCTCGGTTGAAAACTTTTCTACAAACACAGTGCCTTTCTGAGGCAAATCAGTAATTGCATTCCTGTATTGTGAGTTATGAAGCGCTCTTAGCGGAAACGTGTTTCTGGCAAGTGACGATTCGACGGTTTGACTACAAAGCAGTTACGTTTAAAATTAGAGACGTTGTTTATTCACGCCCGTGAAAAGCAAGGCGCCGTACAGGAGATAACAAATTGGTCCTACTTCAAAAATATAAATACAGCCCCTATCAGCGTCAGTACGATCACTATTCTCCGGTAGCCTTCTTCCCTGATCTTTGAAACGATCTTTACTCCTATCCAGAAGCCTGCAATCAGTGCGGGCAGCAATGCGAGATCGGTTTGCAACGTCGAAACAGTAATATTTTTCCAATACAAAACCTGGAATGGAAGTTTGAAAAGATTCACAACCAAAAACACCCAGGCAGCCGTGCCGATGAAATTATTCTTGGGCATTCGCATCGCTAAAAAATAAAGATTGGAAAATGCGCCTGCCAGATTTCCAAGCATTGTTGTGAAGCCCGAGACCAATCCCATGCTGCCTGCAAACAATTTATTCTCGGGCATCCTTACGTTCCTCCGGATTTCGAGCGCTATGACGATGGCGATGGTCAATATGATAATAACGGCCATGATCCTTCTGAAGATAGTTTCATCAAGGTCCTTCCCAATATATACTCCAATCAGGATTCCCACAAACATCCATGGAACCAGCTTCCAAAAATGTTTCCACTCGGCGTGACGGTTGTAATAAATAACTGCCATGATATCCGCGGCACAAAGGAGCGGAAGCACAATTCCTGTGGATGCTTTGCCGCCAAACACGATCGCCATAATGGTTACATTCATCATGTCGATGCCTTTAAGTCCGGCTTTGGACAGTCCGATTATAAGTGATGCCAGAAAGATTAAGCCCCAGTTTGTGACCGAATAAGTAAACAAAAAATCCATGCTTTGGTTGCGCGTTGTATCACTGAAAGTATTGTATTTCCAGATTGGTTCTTTAATTCATCAAAAGAACTGATTAAATTGGTGTGTGCAAATCTCAAAGATGAGTTACAGGTTAATGATTGCGTTGTTTATCGTCATTTTTGCCAGTTGCTCTTCCAACGAAAAGAAGAACCCCCATATTGAGATCAGGACCAGGATTGGAAATATAGAAGTGGAGTTATATCCCGATAAAGCGCCACAAACGGTTAGGACGATACTGTCGTATATTGATTCGGGCTTCTACAAGGATGCTTCGTTTTACCGGGTCTTGAATATGGACAACCAACCGTCTGATGCACCAAAAGCAGAGTTGATCCAGGGCGGATTATGGAATAAGAGAGGCGCCAGGCGCGACCAGATCCCTGGCATACCGCATGAGTCGACCCGGGAAACTGGCATTCTCCATACCGATGGAGTTGTGTCCCTGGCCCGGCAGGAACCTGGTACCGCAAATACGGAATTCTTTATTTGTGTTGGCGATCAGCCCGGTTTTGATTATGGCGGGGAGAACAATCCGGACGGTCAGGGTTATGCTGCTTTTGGCAAAGTGTTAAAAGGCCTGGATATCGTAAGAAAGATCTACGATATGCCCGAGGAAGAGCAGTACTTTGATCCTGCCGTACCAATTTATAATATTGTAAGACTATAGATGGTTCGAACTCCAGGAGAGACAACCAATTGATTAAATATCCCGTGTACCGATTACTATTGCATGATCAATTTCCTGACCGAATTGCAATTGCGTTCACTTTAATTCCTCATCCCCGAAAAACCATAGGTTAATATGTGAAGTCGAGAAGCAATCGACAAGTTAAGATCATAGCAAAAAGATACGAATCTTATGAGACCGTGTTCGTCATATGGTCGCTTTCTTTTCTTAACTTAAAGACGGCATTGAACCAAAACTCAACTCATTTTTTTATTCTTTAAACAGCAAGGAGCAGGTTTGGACATCTGTACTAAAAACAAAAGGCCATTCAACCGTTTAGCGCTGTATCTATCCGCCGCCTTATTCTTGTGCCATGGATTCATTGCATCGCGTGCGCAGGTTTGTCCTCCTAACATCGATTTTGAAACCGGAACCTTTAATGGATGGACATGTTACACCGGTGGCGTAGCGGCGGTGGGTGGTCAAAATGTAATCTCTATTTTTCCAGGTCCACCGGTTTCTGACCGACATATGATGATATCTTCAGCTAATTCGGGAAAAGATTATTTTGGCGGGTTTCCGATGACTTGTCCAAATGGCAGCGGATATTCTATACGTCTTGGTAATGAACAGGCAGGCACCCAGGCAGAAGGCATATCGTATGAATTTACAATACCTGCCGGCCGGGACGTGTACTCTCTCATATATCACTATGCCGTAGTATTTCAGGATCCAAATCACCAGGAGTATGAGCAGCCAAGGCTGGAACTGGAAATAAGAAACGTTACTGACAATAAGATCATCGACTGTTCATCTTTTACTTTCATTCCCTATGGCACGTTGCTTCCGGGATTCTTTGAATCACCAAATCCCGATGGCGCGACACCAGTGTGGTGCAAAGACTGGACTGCAGTATCCATCAACCTGAATGGTCATGCCGGAAAGACAATTCGATTGTTTTTCAAGACGGCAGATTGTACGTTTCGAAGACATTTCGGATATGCGTATATCGATGTAAATTCGGAATGCAGCGGGGAATTTGTGGGTGCTACTTATTGTCCGGACGATACTGCTATCAACGTTGTTGCTCCATACGGTTATAGTTCCTATACCTGGTATAACAACACTTTTACGCAGACTTTAGGCAGCTCTCAAACTCTTAGACTACAGCCACCACCTCCTGTTGGCACCAACATCGCCGTGAAAGTGGATCCATACCATGGTTATGGATGCCTCGATACTTTTTATGCCAAATTGATCGATACATTAACGGTAGTATCAAACGCCGGGAAAGATGCATTCTCCTGTAACCGGGCGGCTGTACAAATCGGAGCGAATCCGAAACCTGGACTCGTTTACAAGTGGACACCTGTTGCGGGCTTAAGCGATCCGCATATCGCAAATCCCCGGGCTGCTCCGTCGGTCACAACTACCTATATCCTTACGACGAGCAACTCGGGAGGTGGTTGCGTTGATACGGACACGGTAGTAGTCCAGGCGTCTGTTATTGATAGCACAATGCAAGTCGTGGGAAAGGCATCGTATTGTGTAGATAGCGATGATAGTGCGGTGTTAAGAGTTCCTTTTACGGACAGCATTCAATGGTACCGGGACGGCGTCCCGATAAGGGGTGCCAATCAAACTAGTTACAGAGTGAGGCAAACGGGAACATATCACGCCATGCTTCACAATAATTCGGGTTGCAGTATCTCGACTGCAATGCAAAAAATTGTCATTGATAAGCCTCAACTGCCGACCACATATCCGATTCAGTATGCGGTCATTGATCTTCCTTTGGAGTTGAAGGCAAGAAAATTCGGTGAAACGGCATTATGGAATCCGGGTATTAATCTTGATAACCCCAGAAGTTACACGCCGGTATTTAAGGGTTCGAAGGAACAACTTTATACCATTACGATTGTCACCAATAGTGGTTGTGTAACTGTCGATACTCAGCTCGTAAGGACCGTGAAGTTCGTGGACATTGTAGTGCCAAATGCCTTCACTCCAAACAATGATGGAAAGAATGATTATTTGCGACCAATCTTAATGGGGATTGCCAGGATCCGCAGCTTTAGAATTTATAACCGCTGGGGACAACTATTATTCGAAACAAATAATGACAGACCCGGATGGGATGGTACATTCAGGGGGCATAGACTTGCCACTCAAACAGTCGTTTGGACAGCTGAAGGAATTGGTGTGGATGGAAAAACTTACCTGCGCAAAGGCACCAGTGTTTTGGGTAGATAACTTTACTTGCAACTCTCAAGTCAACTTAGCATAACCGCTTTTCAATCAGCATCCAAAAGAACTAGCTCTTTGAAATCCCTCTAGTGTCCCTCCGTGGTAAAAAGACCTTAAGTGTGGCTCCAATGTTACCACAAAGTGATACTAGAGGGATTTGACAGCGGAACACAGAGAGAGTTATTTTTCCCTCAAGTTTGAATGATGTTGGGCAGACCATTCTATCGCCTGTTGTATCAATTTCCGATAATTTAGATTTGAAAAGCCTGTTGCTCCATGTCCAAGTTGTATGTATAATACATCTGAGTTGCCATAATGATTTACCCACGCAAGATAGCGCATGCTTTTAGGATGGGTGGTGCTTAGCAGCGGCTTCACAGTTGGCAATATTTCAACATCGTCATACACTTCATCGAATATCTCGAAATCATTAATACCATTTATAACGGGGTGATTCGCATTCTCCACTTTAACCGGTATGTTCACATCATGTTCGTAGTTCGCGTGCAGCGTGTCTCCATTTACAATGACAGGATTGGTGTGATACTGTCCACCCACTATTTTGACAAACTCTGGCCAGTTTTGATAAGATACCAGTGAATGATGAAGAAAGATCATCGATTTTCCTTTGTTTAATAAATCGATATATGCCTTTTGATGCGCTGAAGACAAGGAATCTCCCATATCATAAAACACCAGCACATCATACTTATTAACATCAGGTGAGGCGATGAGCGGGTTCACTTTTGGGTGACGCAAACTGTCGTAAATAATATTTGGAATAGAATTAAAGACGTCGTAGAAAGGGTTATATTCGAATCCATGACCTCCGGTAATAATTAATACTTTAATTTTCTTCTGACTAAATGATGGATACGCTGATGCCGTTAGAAAAAAAATTATTAACAGAAAGCTCGCACTAAAAGAGAGAAAAAATCTTTTCATAGTAAAAGTATTATCGGTAACCATCAATGGTCATGCATTTTCACACGCTATTGTCCTGGAGAAATCTCAATTGGCTGGCCGCCTCCTAATGCCTGGTACAAAACATATGAACCTTTATTATCGACTAGTGGCTCAAACTGAATTACCTTGTCTGCCTGTTTGATGGTTACTGTTCTCCAGGCGGGATTAACATACGTTTTTAAAGTGAGCGGTAACTTATACATGTTCTTATCAAGGGAGTGATCGAGGTGGATGACGATTTTGTTTTCCTGCTTATCAACTTTCAAATCCGCATTCATTCGTTGACGCATGTACTTAGTAACATCTTTGAAGGTAGCTATCCAAAGCTGATTTTCTTTCTGCTTCATGTAGCTGAAGTATTCTTTATGTTCGGAGCTTGGCTTTGGTTCCCATCCGATGCCATCAACACCATGGAAGGTGAGTACGAGCCAGAAATTATCATGCACAAGCAGTGTATCAACCCACGATTTCATGAGGTCCATCGGCGTCTTTGTCAGCGGACCTCTTTGCCATTGCACATATTCTTTCCCGGTAGTTCCGGGCTGTTTCTTACTGCCGCGGTTTAGCTCTTCAAGCCATGGTTCAGGCATGCGGTTCCTTAGTGCGGGGTAAATTTTATATGCATATTCCATCACCCTTTCATTTTCGGTACCAAAGGGACACTCCGCGGAAAAAATATGTTCCGTGCCAAGCTGATTCCGGATTTCTTCCTTACACTTTTCAAGTTCGTACAGCATGTTTGGCTCATCCAACACGGCGAGGCGTGGATGTGAAATGGTATGGCTACCGAATTCATGTCCGTTGGCTGCAAAAGTCTTTATTTCTGGCCAGGTAATCCGCTCTGCGGTCAAAAGCACTGGCCGTTTTTCGCTATAGGCTCTTTTGTTCCTTGCCTGCTCAAAGGCACTATCAACTTTTTTATAAGATTCAACAAGTTTGTTGCTTTCAAAAAGAGAACCAGCATTGTTGTGTTTTTCTATGGCGTTTTCAATATTAAGGAATCGAAGTGCAGAGGCGCGTTCAAAAAGATTGTCCTTATTAGTTGGAGTGCTTTCTGTTTCGCTGATTATTTCGGCAAGTGGCCGGCCAATCCATTTTGGAGGAAATTGCGATGCAGGAATATCGGCTGTGTTGATATAGAACGTGCCCTTGATCCCAAGGGTATCCATGATGGGCAGGGCTTTCCGAAACTGGTTGATTGTTGCGTCATCATATGTAATGGAAATCGCTCCCGCTCTGCCGTATTGAAACTTTGTAATTTCTGTTTCACCATAATCTTTCTTCGTTTCGGAGCATGAATGCAGAGCCAATGCAATAAAAATGGAGATGACAGTTATTTTCGACATGATCGCATTGGGGACTTTAGTGTAGCGCAATTTATGTTTACTATTTCAATCGCTCGTTAATATCCAATCGATACTTTCTGGATACATCCTTTGCAATATCATATCCTGCATCGGCATGCCTGATGACTCCCAGTCCAGGATCATTTCGCAGCACACGACTCAATCTTGCGGCAGCTTCGTCTGTGCCATCCGCGACAATCACCATGCCTGCATGAATACTGTACCCCATTCCTACTCCACCACCATGGTGCAGGCTCACCCAGCTTGCCCCGCCCGCTGTGTTCAGCAATGCATTCAATATAGGCCAGTCAGCCACTGCATCGCTTCCGTCAAGCATCGATTCAGTTTCCCTATTAGGCGACGCAACAGACCCCGTATCAAGGTGGTCGCGGCCGATAACGATTGGAGCTTTTAATTTGCCACTTCTTACTAACTCATTAAATGCGAGACCAGCTCGTTCGCGTTCTCCCTGTCCAAGCCAACAAATGCGCGCTGGCAAACCCTGGAAAGTAATTTTTTTCTGTGCAAGATCGAGCCAACGGATAAGTGTTTTGTTTGCCGGAAAAAGTGTGCGAACTGTTTCGTCAGTTATTGCAATATCATTCGGATCGCCACTAAGCGCAGCCCAACGGAATGGGCCTTTCCCTTCGCAGAATAGTGGTCGTACATATGCCGGAACAAATCCAGGAAAATCGAACGCATTTTCCAATCCCCTTTCCTTTGCCCTTGCGCGAATGTTATTTCCGTAATCAAATGTAATCGCTCCCCTTTTTTGTAACTCCAACATCAGTTCAACATGATGGTACATTGAACGATACGAATAGTCGATGTATTGGTCGGGATTTTGCTCGCGAAGTATCTTCGCCTGCTCGTAAGAGATTTCATGTGGCCAGTATCCAATTAAAGGATCATGCGCCGAAGTTTGATCTGTCAGGGTATCCGGAATAATATTTCTTTCCAGCAACCTTTCGAGCAAATGGACAGCGTTGCATACAACCCCAATTGATAAAGCTTCACCATTTTTCTTTGCTACTAATGCACGGTCGATCGCTTCATCTACCTGTTCTATCAACAGATCACAGTAGCGTGTTTCTAAACGTTTTTCAATGCGCCATTTTTCCACTTCTGCAATCAACGCAACACCTTCATTCATGGTGATTGCTAATGGCTGCGCACCACCCATGCCACCTAAGCCTGCTGTTACATTCAATGTGCCTTTGAGTGATCCGCCAAAATGTTTATCAGCAGCAGCGGCATACGTTTCATACGTTCCCTGGACAATTCCCTGGGAGCCGATATAGATCCACGAGCCGGCTGTCATCTGGCCGTACATCATCAATCCCTTTTTTTCCAATTCATCGAAGTGTTGCCAGTTTGCCCAATTAGGAACCAGTTGTGAATTAGATAACAACACACGTGGCGCATCCTTATGAGTCGACAAAATTCCGACCGGTTTGCCGCTTTGAATCAACAGCGTTTCATCTTCGTTCAAATCCTTCAATGCCCTAATAATAAGATCAAGCGATTCAAAATTTCTCGCTGCTTTACCACGTCCTCCATAAACAATCAGATCATCCGGCCGTTCCGCAACGTCTGGATTGAGATTATTTAACAACATTCGCAATGCAGCTTCCTGGATCCATCCTTTACAATTGAGTTGTGAACCAATAGGTGTTTTATATTTAACGGGATCATAGCGCCTGAGCGTTGTTGACATAAATGTTCTTTTTATAGACTCAAAGTTCTAATTTGTTTTTTAAACCATAACAGAAGGGCGTAACCTTCCCCTGTGGATGAAACTAGTAAGATACTAATTTGCCATTGAACAGAAGTCTCTCGTGAGTGTTCGGATGATCACGCGACGGGTTAATACTCCCCGCCAACAATTCTCTTGTTCAGGGTTGCATATTTTCCCTTTAGTTCGGGAAGCCTTTTCGGTGTCCTTGCTGCACTTGTATCATTGAGCGCGTGAATGAAGGACACCAGGTCTTTTTTCTCTGAGTCAGCTAATTTGAGTTCAGTCGGGATTAACGTAAGAAAAAGGCGTTCCGTCATGTCGGCTTTGAAGTCATTTCGAAACTTATTTCCCCCGCCATGATCATAAAAGTCAATGACCTGTTCGAGCGTTTTATAAACACCATTATGCATGTAAGGGGCCGTCAATGCGCTATTGCGAATAGTGGGTGTTTTGAAAGAAAATTTGACGAAGACATTTCCGTCAAGTTTGAAAAGTCCTACATCTGGGTCAATCTTGAACCTTTCCATTGTATCCTTTACAGGAACTCCAAGCGAATGGTGGTCCGTGATTTCAAAAAAGGGCGGTAATGTGCCATTGAACAACGGAGCAAAATGACACGTGCCACACCTTGCCTTTCCCATGTACAGGTTAAAACCATTGATCTCCTGCTGGCTCAGTTTGGAAACATCTCCCCGCATGTACTGGTCGAAGCGACTGTTTAATCCATTCACCGTCCGTTCATAGACACCAATGGCATTTTTAACGTCCTGCCTGGTGATTCCATTCTTTTGTGTTTTTGTAAATGCCTTACGAAAAAGTTCTACATATTCGGGACTGGAATTGATTTTGCCAATGACATTCTCAAATGAACTGTGGAGCTCATCCGGGTTGTTAATCACTGAATCAAGTTGATCTTCCAGTGAAGATGCCCGCTGATCCCAAAACGCTTTCTTTTGAAAGCCAGCATTGATAACCGTCGGTGAATTACGGGCAAGTTCTTTTTCCCTTTCAAATGACGTTGATTTTGTAAGCCCATCTGTAAATGCCATATTGGGTTTATGACAGGAGGCACAAGCTCTCTGATTGTTATCGGATAGTATAGGATCAAAAAAGAGCAATTCACCCAGCTTTGCTTTTTCAGCTGAATAGTATGCATCCGGATCAGGGGCAAAGAAATCGGGGTTGAGTACATTCTTATCATACGCATGTGATACCTGTGATCGTATGGCGGACCATTTTTGTTTGAACGGAATTTTTAATTCGTGTTGCACATCATTCAATAACTGCGACAACGGAATCAGGCAATTCCGGATAAAATACATGCGATCAAAATCGTTGAATGATTTATTCTTTCGAAGGAAGGTTTGTGTATGGGTTGACAAACCAAGCCATCTGCTGTTTAAACCCTGCCGCGATGAAGGTATTTGCTTAAATAACTCGCCGGCATACAACAACCAGCTATCAGCAGAGCCATTCAAAGAAGGCACACCTGCTTCTTCGATGATAAAATCACTGTTAGCGATATCCAGTGTGCTTATCCGGAATAGTTCTATGCGTAATGCGTCAAACAGCCCTTCGGCATCGATTTCAGCGAAATGACGACGGTTTTTGATTTCCTGAAGGGCACTTCGGAACTTCGTTGTAGCGTCTACGATAAACGCAATCTGTGAAATGCTATCTTCCTTTTTAAATTCTTTCAGCAGAACACTATCAGGCTCGTTGCCAATAGGCCCGGTAAATAGCCAGTTATCGGGTAGGATACCATAAAACCCCTTGCGGTCACTTTTTTCCAGCTGGAATGGACTGACAAGCTTTTTATAATACAGGTCGGGCGCAAAGTAGATCATCAGGCCAGCTCCTCTTTTGAAGTAATAGGCAAGCTCTTCGTATTTCTTTTGACGAACTGAATAACTACTGTCGTAAAAATAGCTGGGATACACTTTGAGAAATGAATCCAATGAGTATATATGCTGGTCGTACAAGCTCGAAATGGCGTTGATGGCTGGCGTTAGTTTATTTCCAATGTCATCGTTCTGCATTGACGAAAAACAAATTGCCGCGATGAACAGCAGTACGAAGAGCACATGTTTCATATCAAAGATTTGGGGGTGTACAATCGGTACAAATCTTACGATTTTATTTTCAATGTTTGGATACCCTATTTAGGTGATTACGTGATGGTACTCGAACCGGCTTTCCGTTGTGGATTTATACCGCAAACAATGAAAAGCCGCCATTCAAATCGATATTCCTTGACGCTGCGAATTGATTTACTTTTTCAACAAATGAGAAGTCTTTGATGAGTCCGGCCACCTTGTTGATATCATCCGCGAAAATCCTATCTTCTTCTGCAAAGCCGACGAACTTTCTTACATAAGCGTGTGCAAACTCCAGGATGGCGCTACTTTTAAGCGGCTGCCTGAATTCAATCGCCTGGCAGGCACTCAAAAGTTCAATCGCAAGAATGTATTCCAGGTTGTCGAGAATTTTATCCAGCTTTCTGCCGCTGATGCTGCCCATGCTGACATGGTCTTCCTGTCCTAATGATGTGGGAATACTATCGGCACTGGCCGGAAAGCACAAGGTTTTATTCTCGCTAACCAATGCGGCAGTTGTGTACTGCGGAATCATAAAGCCGCTGTTCAACCCAACGTCTTTCATCAGCAACATGGGAAGACCCCATTTTCCTTCGAGCAAGAGATAGCACCTTCTGTCGGAAATATTTCCGACCTCCGATGCGGCAAAGCAGGCGTAATCCAATGGAAGTGCCAAAGGCTGACCGTGGAAATTTCCGCCGCTGATCGTGTCGTTGGCTGAAAAAATAATAGGGTTATCGGTGACTGAGTTTAGCTCAACTTCAGTAAGTTCCTTAAGGTGCAGCCATGCATTGCGCGAAGCGCCATGAACCTGCGGCATACAACGCAGGGAATATGGATCCTGAACACGGCCGCAATCGATATGACTTTGCATGATAGCAGAATTGTGAAGTAGCAACCTCAATCGCTGCGCGACGAGTTTGTTTCCGGCATACGGTCGAAGGTCGTGTAGTCTTTCATCAAACGGAGCCTTTGTTCCGGTCAGCGCTTCAAGACTCATAGCACCAATAATGTCAGCAGACTCCAGACAATTGTGTAATCGTTGAACGGCCTTAATCGCAAACGCGAGAATGAATTGTGTCCCGTTGATCAACGCCAACCCCTCCTTTGGTCCCAACTGAACAGGAGATAACCCAAACCTCCTCAACACTTCTTTCGTATTCAGTCTCGTCCATTGTCCGTCATTAGCGTCCATTGGTGCCCCTCCATACGCGTCAATTCGCGTGCGCTCATTGACGCGTATAAGTATCTCCCCTAGGCCAATCAGTGGTAAAAACAAATGCGCCAACGGAGCCAGGTCACCCGATGCACCTACACTTCCTTTTTCAGGCACCACCGGCATCACGTCATTTTCTATATGCCAGATGATACGTTCCAGGGTTTGTAGTTGTACACCAGAATAGCCCTGCGCGAGTGCATGCACCTTGGTGATCAACATCAGCTTTACAATCTCTGGATGTACCGCCGGACCTACCCCCACACTATGACTTTGCAGGATCTTGTATTGCAAAGTGCGCGTATCTTCCTCTGATATTTTTGTATTCGCGAGTATGCCAAAACCCGTGTTGATTCCATACACGGTTTTATCGTCATCGACTATTTTTTGAACGTGCTGCTGCGAAGAGCGGACCTTTGAAATTGTATCTGCCGATAAAATTCCTTTTTGCGTTCCCGACGCAATGCTGATTGCGACCCCTACCGTGAGATGATCTTTTCCATATCTGAATTCTGTATTCATGAGCAAGCGATAATAGCCAAAAGTAATGTTTTGAATGAATGATTGTCCTGACCTTATCCTGATTAGAATTATCATGAGCAAAATCATTCCAAATGTCGAATGCCTTTTATACTTTTGATTGCAATGCGTTTATTGTTATTCATACCGGTTCTGATATTATTTCTCTCCAACGTTCCATTCGTGCAACAACTTCCACTGGAGCAGGCAATTTCGATGATGAAGGATGGAAGTTGTGGACACGAGAGAGAATGCAGTCGTAGCAGTGAGAACCTTGACGCAACCTGCAGTAAGGATGAACCGGATTGCGAGCAAAGTTGTACCGACGAATCAAAAGAAGCAGATCCGGCAAACGACAAATGCTGTCAACAGATCGGAACAACATGCGTCTGCATATTATGTTTTCAATATGCTGCCCCGGCTCATACTATCGCTGAATATGTTTTCGATTGCTCCCTTGCAACTGATAATACTTCAGATTTTTTAGTCGGCCACATCAAAGACCCACATATAGGCGCTCCCTGGCAACCGCCGGATTTGGTTTAATAAATATGATGCTCCCGGTAATTTCTATTTATTAAACAAACACATTTCTATTATGAAAAAGATAATGTTATTGGTAATGGCTGCCGTATTATCAGCCGGAACGATCAATACAACCTACGCTCAGGATCCAAAATGTAAAAAAGAATGCTGCAAAAAATGCGACGCCAAATGTGAGAAAAAATGCAGTAAGGACGAGTGTAATAAAAGCTGCGGTGAATCGAAGTCCTGCAATAAAGAAACAGCTAAATCCTGAGCAATGTTAATACAGACTTCGTAATGAAGCAGTGTTATACAATAATCGCCTCAATCATGAGGCGATTACTTTTTAATACAAGGTTTCCCGCGCTGGTGGCAATTTGTGTAATTAATGGCAACTTTGTCTTCCTTATAAAATCCGCATGTATAGCCCACAATTCGACTTGATATTTAGTTTTGCCACGAACTTGTAGCGTCTCGGAGAAGATGATTTATGCGGACAACATCAAAATCAGAAAGTCTTATCACTAATTACACGAATTACAAATTAATTCGTGATAATTCGTGTAATTCGTGGCGAATGAAACAAAGGCATCTTATTGTTTTACAGAATTGCACGAATTGACGAATTAAATCCGCGACAATCCGTGTAATCCGTGGCAACTTTTCTTCTATAATACATAATTCATTAATTTAAATTTTTAAAACTCACAACTCACCAAATAACTGTTCATGAAAACTACCACCAGAATCCAGCTTTCCATTATGATGTTGTTGCAATTTGTGGTTTGGGGTGCCTGGTATGGACAACTTTCGAAATATCTTTTTGCCATCGGTTTTGATGGAGCCCAGGTAGGAAGTATCTATTCTACGTTTTCCATTGCAATGATCATTTCTCCTTTTATAGTAGGAATGCTCGCTGATCGTTTTTTTTCTGCGGAGAAAGTGTTGGCAGTGCTGAACCTGATCGGAGCTGCGCTTTTATTTTACCTCACCACCATCACAGACTATGGCACTTTTTATATCGTGATGCTGCTTTACTGCTTAACATTCGCTCCAACAATTGCACTGACAAGTTCTATTTCCCTACGCCAAATGACTTCTCCCGAGAAAGAATTTCCTGCCATCAGGGTTTTGGGAACGCTTGGCTGGATAGCAGTAACGAATCTGATCGGTTATATGGGTTGGGGTGATAAAGCCACCATCTTTCATGTTTCAATGGTAACCTCTATCGCAATTGGCCTGTATGCATTCACGCTTCCCAAAACACCGCCCACGATGAAGGGTCCGGTCAGTGTCGGTCAGATCATTGGTAAGGACGCTTTCATACTCTTCAAAGACCGGTCATTTACAATATTCTTTATTTCTTCTGTCTTGATTTGTATTCCTCTTTCGTTTTACTACGCAATGGCAAACCCATCAATCACAGATGCATATAAAACCGCGTTTATAGCAGCCAATCCTGGAGCTGAGCTTCCAAAGACTTTTTTTGTAGAAAATAAGATGTCTCTTGGCCAGGCCTCTGAAGTATTTTTCATGCTTCTTATTCCATTCGCTTATAGACGTCTTGGAATTAAATGGATTCTGATCCTCGGACTCGTCGCATGGATCACCCGTTTTCTATTTTTCGGATATGGCAATGCGACCTCCTCTGAATGGATGCTTTATGCAGGCATCCTGTTACATGGTATTTGTTTCGACTTCTTCTTTGTTAGCGGAATGATTTATACCGATCTCAAGGCCGGAGACAGGATAAAATCACAAGCGCAGGGATTAATTTCCCTTGCAACATATGGTATCGGAATGTACATCGGTTCATTGATTGCAGGGTATGTACAAAAAATGTATGCTACCGGTGAAGGAGCAAATATCGTGACCGACTGGACAAAAGTATGGCTCGTTCCAGCCGGCATCGCCGGAGTAGTTTTGATACTTTTTATTCTATTCTTCAGAGACAATAAAAAATTGGTTCTAAAAGAAGAACCAGTAGCAGTGGTGTAAGTCAGGAGTCTGGAGCCGGGAGTCGTGATTGGCGAATGGTGAGCAGTCAGTTTTGATGCGTGAGAGTTGAACCCGTCTATCGGTAAAATGGTGAGTCTTTAATCGTAAAGCGTCCGGTGAGCTGTCAGTTCTGCTTTCTGAATTCCGGTTTTTTGGCATCGGCTCATACCCCGCATTTGCATAAAAAAAGGAAAGCATCAAGATGTCGTATACTTACTAACCCTGGTGCTCTCCTGTGATCGTTGCCGAAGCACCGATCGATAGGCCTTGGTTCAAGTTTTGATCCGAGGATCATCACCAGAACTTTATCCTATGAAGTTTTTTGCATGTTCTGATCTTTCCAAATCATCGCCGAAACGTTGATTCTTCTTTATCATAATCAGCATTGCTTCTAAATCGAATATACGTTTATGGCACAGCCGATTCCAAAAAAATATACATTGTTTTGATAACAGGTTGTAAACATAGTTATGCACATTTGCATGACGAAAGATTATTCGTAATTGGGTTTTGCTATACCTTCATTTCAAACCAAACAATCAAATATGCAACGTATTGCTATGCTCGGTTCAGGATTTATCGGCCGGTTTTATGCCGATTCCCTGCAGGGTTACAGAAGCAAAGACCTTATAGTAAGTATCTACTCGCGCCGCGAAGAAAGTGCAAAGAAATTTGCTGATGATTATAAGGTACCCCATTGGACCACCAACATGGAAGAGGCGATCGCTCGACCCGATGTTAGTATTGTTTGTATATCCTTACCAAACAACCTTCATGAAGCCGCTGTTATGCTCTGCTGCAAACACAAAAAGGCGGTAATGACCACCAAGCCTCTTGGCCGCAATGCAGGAGAAGCAAAGCGTATGTTGCTGGCCGTTGAAGAAGCGGGTATCTTCAATGGATACCTGGAAGATCTTGTGTACACACCAAAATTTTTGAAGGCTTTCGAAAGTGTTAAGAACGGAGCTTTGGGAAGAATTCTTTGGGCGAAATCACGCGAAACCCACCCGGGACCTCATAGTGATTGGTTCTGGGATATTGAGCAGGCAGGTGGCGGTTGTATTCTCGATCTTGGATGTCACTGCGTGGAAATCAGCCGTAGCTATATTGGTAAAGACATCAAACCTATCGAAGTGATGTGTTGGGCAGACACCCAGGTCAAACCAATCGATGCCGAGGATCATTCCATCGGGTTGGTCAAATATGAAAATGGAGCAATCGGACAATTTGAAGTGAGCTGGACATTTAGAGGCGGTCTTGATCTGCGTGACGAAGTAATGGGGAGTGAAGGAACCATCTGGATCAATAGCTTTTTAAGAACCGGTTTTGATATGTTTACGACAGGAAAAGGCGGCGACTATATCGCTGAAAAAGCTGAAAGCAATACGGGCTGGTTATTTCCTGTAGGTGATGAATTAAATGAGCTTGGTTATAACCACATGTTCATGGATATGTTTAACGCACTTGAAGATGGCAAGGCGCCAAAGGAAACTTTTTACGATGGTTACGTCGTGAATGCTGTACTTGATGCCGCTTATCGATCTGCTAAAAGCAAATTATGGGAGCCGGTGAAATTGGAAGTCTGGCGCGGAAGAGAAGGTGTTGGAAAGGACAGTCATTTAACCGAATATGATAGTGACCATTACCTCGTAAAAGATGAGGTAACGCATTATGGAGCGAAAAAGGTGATATTAAAAAACAAAAAGACAGGCAAGATTAGCGAGAAAGTGTTGGAGTAAATACCTGTCTGGTTAATAACTCGCGCAAAGTTGTACCATATTCTCTGCGCCTTTGCGTCTTTACGAGCAATAATATTGTTGAACGGTTCATGGCCTGCACTCAACTATTTATACTACTGCATGAAAAAAAATTGCTTGCTAACACGATCAACCTTCCGCACTTTTTCAACGTTTGTATTCCTACTGTCTATTATTTCCTGCATGGATCCAACAAAGGTGAGGTACGAAGATTGGCAGAACTATGGCGGTACCAAACAAATGATCCGCTATTCCACGCTAACTGAAATTGATACATCTAACGTGAACCAATTACAGGTTGCGTGGACTTACAACACGGGGGATGCGGATACTGTCAATCATTCGCAGATACAATGTAACCCGATCATCGTAGATGGCGTGTTATATGGCACGAGCCCGCAAATGAAATTGTTTGCAATCGATGCAGCTACCGGAAAACAAAAATGGATATACAATCCCTTCGATTCATTACAGGGAAGCAGGCGAACGTTTTTCATTATGAATAACAGTCGCGGTGTTGCCTACTGGACGGATGGAAAGAATGACAAAAGATTATTTTACACCGCCGGTTCATTTATTTTATGTATCAACGCCCTCGATGGAAAGCCTGTAATATCTTTCGGTGATAGCGGTCGCGTAGATCTTCACAACGGCTTGGGTCGTGACGTAATTGATCTTTTTATCACTTCCTCATCACCAGGAATCGTCTACAAAGATCTTCTCATCATGGGCACCCGGGTCGACGAAGGGCCCGCTGCTGCACCCGGTCATATCCGGGCGTACGACACGCGGACCGGGAAACAGCAATGGATATTTCATACCATTCCACATCCAGGTGAGGTTGGATATGATACCTGGGAAGATTCTATCGCGTACAAACATATAGGTGGCGCAAATACGTGGAGCGGGTTTAGCATGGATGAAAAAAGAGGCATACTCTTCGCATCCACTGGCAGCGCTTCGTGGGATTTTTATGGTGCAAAAAGAAAGGGAGCGAATCTCTTTGCCGATTGTCTTCTTGCATTGGATGCAGCCACAGGTAAACGGATATGGCATTTCCAGCACATTCATCATGATGTCTGGGATCGTGACATGCCGACGCCCCCCGCCCTCGTAACGGTAACGCACAATGGAAAACAGGTCGAGGCTGTTGCGCAAGCAACAAAAACCGGTTTTGTTTTTTTACTTGAGAGAGGAACCGGCAAGCCGTTATTCCCAATCGAAGAAAAGCCTGTTCCGACTGACACAGAACTAACAGGTGAGAAATTATGGCCTACGCAGCCAATTCCTTCCCTACCAAAACCTTTTGTAAGACAAACCCTCTCAGAATCCGATTTAAATGATCTACTCCCAGATTCATCTTACCAGGATTTAAAGAGAAGATTACAAGGGCATCGGGCCGGACATATGTATACACCGCCTTCAAAACAGGGAACAATAATATTCCCAGGCTTTGACGGCGGCGCTGAATGGGGCGGTCCTGCCTTCGATCCTGAAACTGGAATTTTCTATGTGAATGCAAATGAAATGGCCTGGGTTCTTACTATGGTTGATATGAAAAACAAAATTCCGCAAAATGAAACCTATATAGATGCAGGCAAAAGGCTGTACGCAAAACATTGCATGAACTGTCATGGTACAGATCGGCAGGGTTCAGGAAATTTTCCCGCATTAATTGGACTTCCGTCGAAATATTCCGAAAAAGCGTTTCATGAGTTGGTTGTAGCCGGGCGAAGAATGATGCCTGCGTTTAAGCAGTTGCCAGAAGAAGAAAGAAAAGCAATCGCCGCATTTTTGCTTGACATAAAAAAAGCTCAGCAAAGAAAATATATCGCCCCTGTGCAAGCTGTGGATTCATTCCTCACAATGCCATATTCGATTACAGGTTATAATAAATTTTTAAGTAAAGAAGGTTACCCTGCGATTAAACCACCATGGGGTACTCTGAATGCTATTAATTTAAACACCGGGGAATTGGTATGGAAAACGACATTGGGAGAATATCCGGAATTGAAGCAAAAAGGGACCAGCACAGGAACAGAAAATTATGGAGGCCCTGTTGTTACAGCCGGAGGTGTGTTATTTATTGCAGCAACAAAAGATGGAAAGTTCCGCGCGTTCAATAAACGAAACGGACAATTGCTGTGGGAGACTGATCTTCCTGCGCCTGGCTTCGCGACACCAGCTGTTTATGAGCTGAATAGCAGAGAATACGTGGTTATCGCCTGCGGCGGAGGAAAACTGGGAACAAGGTCTGGCGATGCTTATGTGGCCTTTGCTTTGCCGGACAAGTAACGTCTACGGCAAAAAATAATCCGTCCCTGCGAGATATGAGTCATTTTGCACCCGACATTCTGCAAAAAAATGATGAAGCGCAAAAAGTTTATCAAAAGTGGACCCCACCTTCCTGTAAAAAGCTTACGGTCAACACTTGATTATTACCGAGACAAACTTGGCTTTACTGACGAGTGGACTGTTGGTGACAAAGACGGTGGTATCCGCAGAGATGACTTACGTCTCCTGTTTGCCGAAGACAGTGATTTTACAAATGACATTAATAACAGAAATCATCGCCTCCCCTTAATGTGGTTTGTTGACGACATAGACGCAGTTTATGCTGAGTTTAGGAATCGAGATATCGACTTAGAAGACGATTTGCGAACACATCCTTATGGACTTAGAGAATTTGCATTTATTGATATCAACGGATATTACATTCGTGTTGCTGACCAAATAGAGGACAAATAGGAATAGGAAATGATTTACATAACGCAATTGATTTACATAAAAGAAGGACAGGAAAATCTGTTTCACCAGTTCGAAGACATCGCTATCCCGGCAATTTCAAAATACAAAGGGCGACTTTTGCTGCGAATCAGACCAAACGAAACTTCCTTTATTGACTACGGCATTGACAAACCTTACGAAATACATCTTGTTGGGTTTGACAGTGAGCAAGATTTCGAAGACTTCAAACAAGACGAAGGGAGGAATAAGTTTTTGCACTTGAAGGAGCAGTCTGTAAAAAGTTCGTTAGTAATTCAGGGAACCAAACTATGACGGCACCAAGCGCCAGTCACCGGCCAATTATACTTCAAAACATTAGCCGGAATTTTATTAATCGTTCCTGTTATTAAAGTGCTGGAAAACAATCTCACGTTAGTCACCCTTCCCTACATGAGATTTTGAACCGGCGTTTAGATGGAACAGATGGGTTTGGCAACGAAATTGTCATTTTCCAGATTTGCGAAATATCTTCTAAGAGGGATAATTGGTCTTTGTTCACATTGTTCAGTGCAAAAAATCACATAGTTTAACTTATGAAACAGGTTATCCTCCCCATTCTGATTTGCCTGTTGCAGGCATCCGCAACGGCTCAACACATCCAACGCGACCTTCCAACCACGATCGATCCAACCGGGAATTACCTGTTTTACCTGCACGGGGGCGTAGTCACGGTCAAAGGCGACAATGCCATCAATGATCCAGTGCCAGAATATGGTCCCTATCAATATTCTCGAATACTGGATACGCTGCACGCCCATGGCTTTTATGTAATCAGCGAAAGAAGGTTGCAAGGCGTTGAGGATTCTGTGTACGCCCGAAAAATAGCGCAACA
This sequence comes from Flavitalea sp., assembly GCA_036742645.1. Classification (GTDB taxonomy): domain Bacteria; phylum Bacteroidota; class Bacteroidia; order Chitinophagales; family Chitinophagaceae; genus Flavitalea. The sequence goes on along the minus strand of DAINQQ010000024.1, from coordinate 14,889 downwards.
GGTCGATACGCTGTTAAAAGCAAAGGTACCTGTGAATAAGATTATGTTGGTGGGTGCATCCGCGGGATCAAATATTGTTTTACATGTATCTGACAGATTGAAAAATCCAGAAATGAAGTATGTGATCATGGGTGGCTGTTCGCCGGATATATACAAGTATTATTTGAACATCAAAATAGAGGGACGCTTCCTGTCCATTATTGAATCATCAGACTCTCGTGGCACCTGCGCCAAAATCTTTGAGAACCGAAAGCAGGTAAAAAGTTTTCATGAGATCAAACTCGAAACAGGCTTAAACCATGGGTTTATATATAAGCCCTATGCAGCGTGGCTCGATCCGGTATTGCAATGGTTCCAGATTTATGCAGGAGGTTATCAAGCCAGGAAGCCGACACCAATCAATGGCCATTAAGGTTTTGAAACGCGACATTCGCGAAACGAATCACAGCATTTATCAATGACATTTCAATTGATGGCTTGCAGGTCGAGTTAATTAATTAAATTTCCCGCAGCTACCTGACAAAAGGATTATTATGACATCACAGTCTCAAGACTTAATAAGGAAAGCTTATTCGGCCTTCAATGCAAGAGATGTTGACACAGTACTTTTTGCATTGAGTCCGGATGTGCGATGGTCAAACGGTTGGGAAGGTGGTTATGTTAGGGGACATGAAGGTGTAAGAAATTATTGGTTTAGACAATGGAAAGAGCTGGATCCTCATGTAGAGCCAGTTAGTTTTAAGGAAAGGCAAAATGGAGAAATAGAAGTTGAAGTCCATCAAAAAGTAAAAGATGTACAAGGCAAAGTCTTGTTTGATGGAATAGTAAAACATATCTATAGACTTAAAGATGGATTAATACAAAGTATGGAGATAGAAAATCCATAGTCATTCAGCAAGATAATTTTCGGATCCAATGAGAACGCACCACGGCCCCCAAAGCTGAATGATTGAAACTTACAAAGTCCAATTAAAACCAATACAACCGGGCATGAGACAGACAACAAAAACTTCACGGGATATAAATGCAACGCCAGGCAAAATCTACCTGGCTTTAACTGACCCGATTTTGCTAGCAAAATGGCAAGTTCCGGGGGATATGAAAGCCAAAGTCCACTACTTTGACTTAAAGGTCGGTGGTGGTTATCAAATGTCATTGTTTTATCCCGACAATGAAGTTGAATTTACAGGTAAAACAAGTGACAAAGAGGACAAATTCACCGCAAAATTTGTCGAGCTAATACCAGACACCAAAATTGTTATGCTTATTAACTTTGACACTTCCGACCCGAATTATTCCGGTGAGATGACCATGGAAGTGAACTTAGAACCTATTGACACTGGGACAAGGGTTACCTTTTTATTCGAAAATATTCCTGTCGGTATCAGGCCGGAAGACAATGAAGCAGGAACATCTTCATCACTTCAAAAATTAGCTAACCTCGTTGAACAGTAACTATGAAATGAAGCAACTCATCCAATCTGTCGATTGTCTTTTTAAAATGTGTTTTATGCGCGCTTTATATACTATAATCGGTTGTGTGTTTTTGTTATCTGCTGACCAAAACCAGGTTCCTCCGCGAAAAATCATTGATGTGCATTTTCATGCATGGTTGTTTGCTGACTACGGCAAGACACCAGCTCCCAATCCTGTAACTGGAAAAGCACCAAAATGCAAAAATGATGAAGATGTAATAGCTATAATGCTAGCTACTCTTAAGGAAAATAATGTGGTAAAGGCTATCGCATGTGGTAGTTTAACGACGATCAAGGGCTTTAAAATGGCTGATCCGAATCGAATCGTTCCTTCGCTTAACTATCCAGACAAGCAGAATAATCCACTTCCCGATACGGCTCTCTTTATTCGGTATTTTCAGGACGGTAAGTTTGATGTTTTCGGTGAGCTCGGCCTTCAATATGAAGGAAAGACCCTGGCCGATCCCGAACTCGAACCTTATATTGGTATTTGTGAGAGAATGGGAATACCGGTGGCCCTTCATACAGGAATGTCATTCCCTAATACACCCTATACTTGTTGTCCAAAATTCAGAACGTCTTTGGGCAATCCACAATTAATTGAAGAGGTTTTAATAAAGCACCCTAAACTTAAAATTCAACTCATGCACCTGGGCTTTCCCTGGTTGCAGGAAACAAAGGCAATAATGAATGTGTATCCGCAGGTATATTCGGACATTGCGGCGATCGATTGGCTTAGACCTGTTCCCGAATTTTACAACTACCTTAAGTCATTTATGGAATCAGGGTTCGGCAAGCGAATCATGTATGGCTCTGATCAAATGGCCTGGGAAGATGCGATTCCTCTTTCGATTAAAAATATCGAAGAAGCGCCATTTTTGACAGAAGAGCAAAAACAGGACATATTTTATAATAATGCGGCAAGATTTTATAATATAAAATAGCCTCTGGATCGACTCTAAAAGACATTTGGATTTTATGACACAGCGTATATAAAACCAGGTAGGCACCGTAGATCAATTAAGTGATAGGGCTTCAAAAGCATTCAGCAATTCAAAAAGTCAAAACCATGGAACATAAAGCCAAATCTATTCGTCCATTCGTCGGCGCTAAAAACTTCGAACTGTCAAGGAGCTTTTACAGAGATCTGGGTTTTGAAGAAACTGTTTTGTTTGATAATATGTCTGTATTCAAAACCGATGGACTGGCATTTTATTTACAGGATGCTTATGTGAAAGACTGGATTGATAATTCGATGATTTTTTTAGAGGTTGACGATGTTGGCCGTCACTGGAATGAGCTTTTGTCTTTGGATCTGACAACAAGATACAAAGGTGTGAGGCTTACAGCAATCCGCCAATACGATTGGGGCAGAGAATGCTTTCTTCACGACCCGTCTGGAATTCTTTGGCACTTTGGTGAATTTTCTAAGTAAACAGGTCATGCAATCCAGCTTCATCAGAAAATTAAAAACCCTGGCATTAATTTGCCTTTTTACATGTTTCGCTGGCGTCATCTATCAACTCGTTGATGAAGACCGCCTGACTTTTAGTAGTGTGTTGATCGGCTTTCCACTGGGACTGATATTTGGTATATTAGAACTGTTTCTGTTCCCTAAAGCCTACAACCATTTCCGCAGATGGTCGTTTACGAAAATTCTGATTTTGAAAACCTTGGTGTACACGGCCGTCATTTATGCTGTAACGGTTGCGCTGGCGACTGCAAGCGGTATTTACGAGGGCCGTCAATTGAGTGAGCTCCCACCCTTTCTCGTTTCCGTTGGACTCATTGTACTGGTACTTTACACTCTAGTGATCTACGGCTTACTTATATTTTTTCTACAGGTCAATCGCCTGCTCGGGAAAGGCGTGTTATGGAAATTCATCCGTGGCAAATATCACAAACCCCGGGAAGAAGAGCGGATCTTCATGTTCCTTGATATGAAATCGTCAACAACGATTGCTGAACAACTGGGACATGTACGATTCTACTCCTTACTCAATGAACTCTTCCATGAAATTTCCCAACCTGTGCTGCAAACAAAGGCGGAGATCTATCAATACGTCGGTGATGAGGTTGTTCTTACCTGGGAAGTGAAGCATGGCCTGGAGAATTCTAATTGCCTGAAGAGTTTTTTCATGTTCCAGGAAAGCCTGCTGAAAAATAGTGAGTACTATTTGAAAAATTTTGGCGTAAAGCCAGAGTTTAAAGCCGGATTGCATTTTGGTAAAGTTGTAAGTGCTCAGATTGGGGATCTAAAGCGGGAGATTGTATATAATGGAGACGTGCTAAATACAGCTTCCAGAATTCAAAATGCATGCAACAAATATCAGCGTGACTGCCTTGTTTCAGGAACTCTTATGAACCGGCTTAAAAAAGAAAACGCTTACCAATGGGAAAAAGTAGATACAGTAACGCTTCGTGGTAAAGAAACAGAAGTGGAACTCTTTAGTGTCATTGGTCTCAATCAAATATCTCCAGGCGTTGTGATGTAATCCGAAAAGCTCTTTTTGGTTTCCACTTTTCAACTCATAATTCTTAATCTCTTGTCATAAATTCGATTGACATTTTGCAGTACCGACGCGAAAGATGCCGGATTGTCTGCGATTTAAAACAATCATTGTATCAACTCATGCCAGAAGAAATAAACGGTCGAAAGATTTTCTCTCTTCACGAGGTGACACGAAGCATCCAGAAAACAATAGCTGACCGTTATAAGAGTGCATACTGGATTAAAGCCGAAATGAACAAGCTGAATTTTTATCGCCAGTCGGGTCACTGTTATCCTGAGCTTGTCGAGAAACATGGCGGCAAAGTAATCGCTCAAATCCGCTGCAATCTGTGGAAAGATGACTATTTGCGTATCAATTCAATGTTTCTCCGTCTATTGAATGAGCCGCTGAAGGACGGAATTAAGATTTTATTTTTATCCACGATAGGTTTTCATCCCGAACATGGCCTCACTTTACGAATTCTTGATATTGACCCCAGTTTCACATTGGGTGATCTCGAAAAGGAAAAGCAGGAAACAATAAAAAGACTCCAGGCAGAGGGAATTTATCAAAAAAACAGGAGCTTGAAATTGTCAATGCTACCGCAGAGAATAGCAATTATCTCTGTGCAAACAAGCAAAGGTTATGCAGACTTTCTGAGCGTGCTTGAAGCCGCAGGGAATTTATGGCGGTACAAATTCTTTCATCTGTTATTCCCATCACTTTTACAAGGTGATAAGGCGGTCCAGGCAATTATAGGCGAACTGAAACAAATCAGGAAAGTAGCTCACCATTTTGATGTAGTTGCAATTATTCGTGGCGGTGGTGGTGACATCGGGCTTTCTTGTTACAACAACTATCGACTCGCGAAGGAAATCGCCTTATTCCCGATTCCAGTCATTACGGGTATTGGACATGCCACCAATGAAACAGTCGTGGAAATGATAGCATACGAAAATGCAATTACTCCTACCAAGCTGGCTGAGTTTCTTATTCAAAACTTTCATGATTTTGCATTTCCGGTTCAAAAAGCAGAAGAAGAAATAATTGACCGATCAAGAAAATTGCTGGCAGATGCGAGAACCAGGTTTCAATCAGAGACAAAGTTATTCCGATCGGTAACACACAACGTTGTGTTGAGAAATCAGGCCTTTCTCAAAGAGAATGTCCAGTCCTTATTGCGGCAGTCACAATTCATCTTAAAAAATGAAAAAGTGGATCTTGAAGCAACAAGGCAAATGGTTATCAAAGGAGCAACCACGTGCTGCAATTCTGCAAACCAAAGGATTGCTCAACTGGGTCACAACGTCAAAAAGGATGCGGTATCTCAGCTAAGACATTTGTCATTCTTATTAATCCAGTGCACACAGCAAATCTCACTTGGTTCAAAGCTTATTTTTAAAAGTCATAACGCCGACCTCGTCAACCTGGAAAAAAATGTGCGTAATATGAGTCCGGAAAATGTATTGAAACGAGGATACAGCATCACAGTTCTGGATGGAAAAGCAGTCACGAGCATTAAAAAAATAAAACAGGGCGAGATTATAAAAACAATCCTTCACGAAGGGGAAGTTGTAAGTACTGTAAATTCAACCTCAAAACCAACAGACCAATGAATGATCCAGGCAATTATACAGACGCATTCCAGGAGTTGCAAACAATCGTTGTAGAAATTGAGAACGGACAAATTTCGGTTGATGAGCTGTCTCAGAAAGTAAAGCGGGCTTCACAACTGATAAAATTCTGCAAGATGAAGCTTGCAACAACGGAGGAGGATGTGAACAAAATTTTAAAAGAGATTGACACGGCAAATAATGACACGGGTGAATGAAAACGAAATGTCGTTGTGAAATCGTATCCGCAAAATCATGAAAAGCAAAGCAAAAACGTTTCGGAATACCTCGAACAAATACCTGAAAAACGACGGGCAGTTTTGATGAAGTTGAGGTCGCTATGCAAAACGATATTGATCGGGTTATGAAGGCATATGGTGGCCCAACATATAAGAAAGACAAAGGCATAGAAATCGGCTTCGCCAGTCAAAAGAACCCTATATGTTTTTATTGCCTCGTGGAGGATGTAATGCGCAACAATAAAAGAACTACTTAAGGGGGCTTAATCATAGCAAAGGAGTGATCCGTTTTTCAATCCGGACATGATTGATTTTGCATTATAGAACCTATTAACAGCAACGGTTAGCTCACAATAACATGTTTTAGCCATATTTCATCCCGACGAATGAATGCTGGAATTTAAATTACCTCACCTTAAATAGAGCCAAAAATAGTTGGTAAATTCCGCTGTAATCTAGATTGGGATTGACTTTGAAGAAAGTTTATTGGAATTCGTTCCAATAAATTTTTTTGCTTTATGGTAATTTCAAAAAAACGGTGTTGTCCTTACGTGATGACCAACCAAAATGTAAGGAAATATTCGACCGAATCCCGTAGGGCCCGCAGGAATTCAATATCGGTAGAAAACCAACATCACCCATAAACAATCGCGTCGGGATCGAATATCGGTTTTTACTCATAGGAGTAATAGCAGAGAAAATTTTGCACCAACATTCAATCTGCAGGAGATATACAGTAATGGAACAAGCAGGGAAAATCCAATGTTGGCATTCAAGCCCTATCAAGCGCTGATTTACTATTTGTAAAGATGTAAACGGTAAAAGCTGAACTGCAACCAACAAAAAAGTTCCACAATGGCGATTGTCGGGGTTAGGGTCAGCATTGTAACCATCATTGAATTTTATAACTTTATCCAAACAACAGAAAAGAAAAATCCAGCATAGCAGAAGCACGTTATCCCTTGCGGCAGGCAATAAACCACTCCACGTTCGATTTAACCTGTTAATTGATTATGATACTCCGCCAGAAACTGTTTATAATTTTTCTGTGGTTGTCTGTTATTAATTTAAGTATCTGGATTGGCGGGACATTATTTCATATGATTGTCGTTTTACCTCTCTGGAGCCAGCCTCTTCCAGGTTCAGTACATAATTTTTTCGGAGCTACTCGTGCTTATGAATATCTATTAGATTTTTATGGTCCCCAATGGATGGCCATTAGGATACTTCCAATAATTATCTCCTTATTTTTGAGTTGGCACTATAAACGACACAGGTATTTTCTGTTGATAACTCTGCTGACTATATCGTTAGGAATCATTTTGTCAATAGTAATTGTGTTCCCTATAAATGAGGCAATCATGGCCAAAGCAGGAAAGAGCAGTTCATCGGTAGAAATAAAACGAATGGTCGATACCTGGATAATAGCAGACAGATTGAGATTTGCACTCGTGTTTATCGGATATATCTTTCTATTGTGGGCTTTCCGGTTGCCCATACCTCTGTCAAAGGTTAACATAGTATGAATGACGATAGAGTGGTTGATTTAATTTTCATCGAGAGAAAACAGTATTATCGGCAAATCAAAATTCATCGTGTAAACTAAGTTCAATAAAAAAGGCAACCCCTAAGGCTGCCTTTTCAATGGCTTACGATTATGAGCGTCGAAGCATGACCTATTTTAGAAGCATCTGTTTGCTATCAACTTTCTGATCGTTTACCCACAGGCTGTAAATATAGCTACCGTTTGAAAGAGTGTTGGCTGATAATGTAACCTGTCCTTTACCTGTGCCATTCAGGGGAATGCTTTTCAACAACTGTCCATTGACAGTCGTAATCACTATTTTCGCGGAGCTCGCAGTTTCGGGTATGTAATACCGAAGGATAGTAGTACCGTTGAAAGGATTGGGCTGATTCTGTTCGAGGTAAGCACCCGACAATTTTTTCAACACGTTATTGGTTTTGCCAGGATTGTCAAACAACGCAGCTTCCAGTTCAGTAATTCTTTGTTTCAATTCTTCGTTTTGTGTGCTCAGCTCCTGAACTGCTTTTATGAGCGGCACAACGAACTCTGCGTAGCGAAGACCATAAAAACCTTCCATGTTCTTCGGTACATCTACACCGCTGAACTCATAATTCAACTTCTTTGCCGCCGCTTCCACTTCCTGGGCCACTAAACCGGTATAGACCATTTTTTCTTTTTCCGCTTTTGCTTGTTGTTCTTCAGCGGAAGGTTGCCGTTGTGCCCTGGCCTCTTCGCTGCTTCCGGATGTTGCGCGTTTCCTGGCTTTCATTTTGCTGTCAATTGCGGTAACATCCAGTGTGTAAACCACTGGCCTTAGCATGTTGATAAACGTTAGGCCCGGCACTTCTTCCTTCAGGTTCTTTTTAAATCGTCCATCGGAAAAAGCCGTCCAGTTCACTTGTCCGCCAATGGAACTTACGGCGGTATTGCCAAGCCGCATCTGGTTGGGCCCGGTTACAATTGCTTCAAAGCCCACCGCGGTGGAGTTATAAACATGCGCAGTCGCATCGCTGTACGCCCCGAGAAAAGTGCTTTCTGTAGTATTGTAAAGACCCCCGGCGTAATGGCCCAAAGCTGCATTGTCAAGCCCGGTAATAACGTACTTTAAAGCGTCCCTTCCAAATGCCGAATTAAACGAGCCGACAGTGTTGCTGTTTAACGCCGCCAAACCACAGGCGGAATTGTCATGTCCGGTCGTGTTTGCCCATAAAGCGAAGCCGCCGACAGCTGTATTGCTTCCTCCTGACGTGTTGCTGTTTAACGCGACACTTCCAATAGCTGTGTTGTAGTCCCCCGTACTGTTGGTGTATAAAGCTTCGGTTCCACATGCGGTATTATCGGCACCGGTTGTGTTAAGAAACAAAGCCCGATGACCGGCGGCGACGTTTTGATAACCGGTGCCGCCAAGAAATAAAGCCTGGTATCCGAGCGCCGTGTTTTCGAAACCGGTTGTATTCCCGTACAAGGCCGCGGCCCCCACGGCGGTGTTTTGATAACCTGTCGTATTGTTTCGCAATGCGCTGCCGCCGTTGGCTGTGTTGAAGTCGGCACTTGTATTGTCAAATAATGCCTGGTAACCATTCGCCGTGTTGGTATGCCCCGTAGTATTGCTTCCCAAAGCTCCGGAACCGTGGGCACTGTTCCGATAACCGGTAGTATTGGCAGATAAAGCACTGCTACCTCCCGCGGAGTTTTGATAGCCGGTCGTATTAGAGAATAACGCGCTGTTGCCCCCGCCCCAATTTTGATAGCCAGTCGTATTAGAATATAAAGCGGCGCTCCCTATCGCAGTATTTAAATTTCCGGTCCTATTACTATATAATGCATTAACCCCGGTAGCAGTATTATCACGAGCAGTGCTATTGAAGTACAGAGCACCAGCGCCAGTGGCGGTGTTGTTACCGCCGGTGGTATTAGAGTACAACGCAAAGCGTCCCGTCGCGGTGTTTTGACCGCCGGTAGTATTTAACGTTAATGTCTGTGCCCCAAAACCAGAATTAGAAGTACCGGTGGTGTTGGAGCGCAACGCCAAATACCCCATGGCCGTATTGTAAGTACCCGATGTATTTGAGAATAATGCCTGGAATCCCCTGGAAGTATTCGTGGTTTGAGCTTGTAAGAATGACGCGCACAAGACAATAGCGGCAAAAGATACCGCGATAGTAACCAAAAGCTGCTTTTTCATGATCGAAAATTTTTGCGGTTATGAAGGAACGTTGTGATGGAGCAAAATGGGTACGATGAAAAATGTTTTGTCTGAGGGAAGGAGAGCTCAAAAGAACAGCCGGGACCGTATATCAGGAAAGGCAAGCGTGTTGCAAGAAAGCCGAATCGACAGTAAAGGTAACAGATGCTTATGGTGACTGCACTGTTTTGTATTCACTTTTTACAAATCTCAGTAGGGATTGCTGCGCAAGCTGAGTTCGTTAAAACTATCCAATCAAAGCCCTCCCTATCTTTTATTTTCTTTATCTCTTATGAACTCTCTTGAGTGAAACGTGTGTTAAAATGCTACCGCCATAATTTGAATCAATAGCTTTCAAGACATTTCTTACTTTTAGCGAACCTTATTCAATACAGCTTTATTAAAGCGTTCCCGTCCCGTTCTATCAGGAGTTTTGACCGGTAAACGCCTTTTAAAATCACTTCAACTGTCTATCTTTATTAAGCCGAGAGACCACAGGAAAAATTACTGTTTGATAATATTGATGTCAAAAGTGATTGACAATTTCCATCTACACATACGAAAATGCCAGGTGCATAAGACAACAAATCTTAGAAGATAAAAACAAAAAATTCTATCATGAAATTAAATGTAGTTGTTCTCGGGGCCGGTTTTGGAGGTCTTGAACTTAGCTCTATCCTTTCTGAAAAAATGGGACACAATCTCGACCTCACATTAATTGACAAAAGCGATTCATTTTATTTTGGTTTTTCAAAGTTCGATGTGATGTTTGGTCATAAGACCTCTGAGGCCGTAAAAATATATTACAATAACATCATCAAAGCCGGTGTAAAATTTGTCCAGGATACAATCATATCGATAGATCCTCTTGCAAAAACCGTTACAACTCAACTTAACGAATACAAAGCAGATGTTTTGGTAATCGCATTGGGCGCAGATTATGATATAGATGCCACACCCGGACTGGCCCAGGGCGGAAACGAATTTTATTCCATGGCGGGTGCAGAACGATTGAGGGAGGTGCTTCCAACTTTTTCAAAAGGCAAGGTAATCGTCGGGGTGTGTTCAGCACCGTTCAAGTGTCCTCCCGCACCCAGTGAGGCCGCTCTGCTGATGCACGACTATCTTATTAAGCGAGGGATTCGTAACGAATGCGAGATCAGCATCGTCATGCCTTTTGGACTTCCCATTCCTCCTTCACCGGATACCTCTAAAGCATTGCTTGCAGCATTTGCTGAACGCAATATCAATTTTTTCCCTAAACATGTGGTAAAGGCTATCGACCAGGCACGTCGTGTTGCTATTTTCGATGATCTGACAGAGATGCCTTTTGATCTGTTTTTAGGTATTCCAAAACATGTGGTTCCGGAAGTAGTAGAAAAAAGCGGCCTGGCTACAAATGGATGGATCCCTGTCGACGAAACAAATCTAAAAACACAATATAAAAATGTGTACGCCATTGGTGATGTCAATAGCGTAGGGACACCAAAGGCAGGGGTATTTTCGGAGGGTGCTGCAAAAGTCGCTGCGGACTCAATCATTGCTGAATTTACAAGTGGTAAACAGCCTTCACCGTATAAAGGAGATGGTATTTGTTACATTGAATTCGGAAATGGCGAGGTCGGAAAAGTAAATGTAGATTTTTTTTCAGGACCCTCTCCTAGCGGAACGTATACTGAGGCCTCCGTCGATCTTGTGGCAGACAAACAATATTTCGGTTCGAGCAGAACCTCGCGTTGGTTTGGATTGACATGAGCGTTGTTGGATTTACCTGATCGATTCTTTCATGCTTAATAAATCCAATTCTAAGTTTTCCCCATTGTTAGTGCCATTGTCTTAAGAGACCTCTCCATATAAAAACACAATGAATAATAAAAACTTTCCGACCTCTTACGATAGAAGAAAATTCTTATCGTCTGTTACAACTCTTGTAGGAACTTCAATCGTCGCGACTTTGCCCGGTGTAAGTTTCGCAGAAAACCAACGCCCATCAGGAGCTGCCTTTACCGTAAAGCAGGTAATCGATATTATTTTGAAAGAAGTTCCGGGTGCTCCATTTGCCACAACGGTAGATCAACTGAGATCTGGTAGCATGGACCAGGAAGTAACAGGTATTGTAACAACAATGTTTCCTACGATATCGGTTATCGAGAAGACGGCGAAGGCAGGAGCGAATTTAATTATTGCACACGAAACGCCCTTTTACAATAACGCGGATGAAACCGACTGGCTTCAACAGGATGATGCTTACCGTTATAAAATAGAATTATTAAACAAATACAAGATTGCAATCTGGCGTTTTCATGATCACTGGCATGCTCACAAACCAGACGGAATTATCATGGGAAATTTAATTAAGCTGGGATGGGACAGGTATTATGACGCCAACATCCCGAGGATTGTTACTTTACCCAAAGGCATGATGCTAAAATCAATCGCAACACTGGTCAAAGAAAAATTGGGTATCGCATCAGTTCGTGTTGTCGGAAATCTAAATCAGAGTTGCAGCAGGATTTATCTCGCCTTCGGTTATATGGATAGCAAAAGACAAATAGCAGCCATCCAGGAATTAAAACCAGACCTAATACTAAGTGGTGAAACGAGGGAATGGGAAACTGTTGAACGCGTACGCGATGGATTACTGATGGGACAAAAAACCTCTTTGATTGTACTCAGTCATTCAGTAAGCGAGGAAGCGGGCATGGAGTATGCGGCAAAGTGGTTACAACCCAAGGTTGCCGAAATAAAGGTATTGCACATTGCATCTATGAATCCATTTACGTTCTTGTGATTAAGTGAGTTTGTTGAATCGCAATTAGCGATAGCCAAAATCAAATCATCCGATATCTTCCGCGCTGCGTTCAGGTGTAATAAGCTAAAGCATTTATTATCTTCTCTGTGCTCTTCTGCGCACACCTCTGTGGTTAGCCTTTTGTTTTGAACGAATTACTTTTGATGAAGACACAAACTATTTCCATCCAGATCTTTTAACCAGGCAAACCTTCCCCATGGTGTGTTGTCAATTTTTCCCACGTTAATACCTTTTGACATCAGGTCCTCCGCATCTTTTTCAATATTATCGGTTTCACAAATGATCGCCTGGAAGCCGGAAAGTGAAATCGTGGTGTTGCTATCGGGCAAGCCCATTTGTATCCATTTCTCGCCATGAGGATCCGTTGCTTCTACCGTCACTTGAAAGCCAAGCTGTAAATAAAATTCTTTTGCTCTTTGCCGATCCTTTACTGGCAGCATGATAATTTCTAACGATCTCATTGTATTGATTTTTTATTTTCTGCTTTTATTCGAACACACAAAGCTAGAGCCCATTTTACACAATGACACAGGGTAAATACGACAAACTTACCAGTTGATTGCGACTGCATATTTGTCTACGTTTGTACCATGAAACATGTTTCTATTCTGCCTCTATATGATGCAACATTGACGAGCATTGACGGTAGTCACCAGATCCTCACACGGGTGAATGACTTCATGAAATACCAGGGAAAGCCGCCCGTTTATGAGGTGGAGATAGTCGGCCTGCAAAAGAACACAGAACTTGGTGGAGGCCTTTACAATATCCGGGCAAACGCGACCATCAGCCAGGTGGGAAAGACGGATGTAATTGTCCTGCCATTGCTTTGCGGCGACTTCGCAACTTCAATTTCGAGAAATTCAAATTACAAGGAATGGATCATTGAACAATATCATAACAACGCCGAAATTGTATGCCTCTGCGTAGGTTCGTTTTTCCTGGCGTCCACCGGGCTGCTAGCCGACAAAAAATGTGCTGTACACTGGGCAGCGAGAAATGAGTTCAAAGCGATGTTCCCCGACGTCACCATCGTTGATGACACAATCATTACTGATGAAAGAGGAATTTACACGTGTGGTGGCGGATATTCCTACCTAAACCTGCTACTGTACGTTATTGAGAAACATGTAGGAAGAGAAATCTCGGTCCTGGCGTCGAAGATGTTTGAAATAGATATCGAGCGTAAAAGCCAAAATCCATTTATCATTTTTGTGGGGCAGAAAAGGCATGGAGATGAAGCTGTTCTCAAAGCACAAGAACTTATAGAAAATAATCCGACTGGCAGCTTCACAGTTGAACAATTCTGTGATGAGTTAGGCGTGGCACGTAGAACCTTTGAAAGACGCTTTAAAAAGAATACGGGAAATTCACTGCTGGAGTATGTTCAAAGAGTAAAAGTTGAATTCGCAAAAAAACACCTGGAGGCAGGAAGAAAAACGATAAACGAAATAATCTACGAAACGGGCTACAACGATATCGATGCGTTTAGAAAAGTATTTAAAAAAATCACCGACCTGTCGCCAATGGAATATAGAAAAAAATACGCGGTGTAATTTGACGAAAGTCAACCAGTTCCTTGTAATAGTCGCCCACTGTCTAAGCCAAAAAAACCACCTCGTGCCCGTCTGTGAAATCCCCTATGTGTTCCTGTGGTTAAAATTGGAGCAGCACTTAACATCTTTAACCACAGGAACCAGAGGATAGGCACAGAGGGTCACAGAGAATATTTCCGATTCGGGTTTGAATTGTACTGCGATCAATAAAGCTATCACTGTATCCTGAACTACACCAGGGGGCTCTGCTGGTACCTCCTGTCTGCGTTTTTTACTTCTCAAAATAGAAATGAAATATTTTGTGAAACCGGATAGTTGCATATATTTGCAACCGATCAGTTTCTTAAATAACATTATTCATGAGGAGAGATGTTTTTCAGGCCATCGCTGACCCAACAAGACGTGCAATCATTTTACTTATTGCCGTCCAGGCAATGACACCCAATGCGATCGCTGAACACTTTGACACAACGCGTCAGGCAGTTTCCAAACACCTGCGAATCTTGACAGAATGCCAGCTTGTAAAGCAAAAGCAATCAGGCCGCGAAATTTATTACCAGCTTAACGAAACCAAATTGAAAGAGATCGACAAATGGCTCGAACAATTCCGGAAGATATGGGAAAACCGATTTGACCAGCTTGACAAAATACTATTAACTACCAAAAGCAACAAAAGATGAAAACCAATCAAACATTTGATTTTTCTGTCGACCGGCAGCAAAAAACAATTACAGTAAAAAGAGAATTCCCGGCAGAACTTTCCAGAGTCTGGGAAGCTTACACGAAAAGTGAAATTCTTGATCAATGGTGGGCGCCGAAGCCATGGAAAGCCACGACCAAATCTTTTGACTTCAAAGTGGGTGGACGATGGCTTTACGCGATGGTAGGACCCGAAGGCCAGGAACACTGGTCGATCGTAGATTACACCAGTATTCAAAATCAGAAAAAATTCACTGGTCGTGATGCTTTTTCAGATGCGGATGGTAATGTTA
>DAINQQ010000023.1:0-40495 GCA_036742645.1 Flavitalea sp. | reverse complement strand
TACGTTTCTCAACTTCACATCCAAAAGATATTACAGACGATGTGTTGCATACAATGGCCAGATATGAGAATATCTGCCGGTACATTCATCTTCCCGTTCAAAGCGGTTCGACCAGAATTCTGCAACTGATGAATAGAACGTATACGCGGGAATGGTATATGGCCAAGATCGACAGAATTCGTGAAATCATGCCCGACTGCGGCATCAGTTCCGATCTCATCGCAGGGTTTTGCACTGAAACAGATCAGGACCATCATGACACACTGGATTTGATGAGATACAGTTCCTACGATTTTAGCTATATGTTTTTTTACAGCGAACGTCCCGGTACGTTGGCGGCAAGACGGTATAAGGATGACGTGCCCGAAGAAATAAAAAAACGAAGACTCGACGAAATTGTAAAGCTTCAAAACAACCTGTCACGGCAGAGTAATAATCGGGATATCGGCAAGACCTTTAAGGTTCTTATTGAAGGTGATTCAAAAAAAAGCAGCAATGATTGGATGGGAAGGAATTCGCAAAACAAGGTACTAGTATTTCCGAAACAGGATCTTACGTATAAGAAGGGAGATTATGTGTGGGTAAGCGTGCATGATTGCACGGGGGCCACGCTTATTGGAAAATCAATTCAGGACAATTAAATACAACAGCCTCGCGACGCAGAGGTTTTACATATGGAAATTCAATCAATCAAAAACAGGTTCGGCATAATCGGCAACTCTCCGGCTTTAAATTTTGCATTGCAGGTGGCGGCGCAGGTATCTAATACAGATCTAACTGTGCTCATATATGGAGAGAGCGGCGTTGGCAAGGAAGCGTTCTCTCAAATCATTCATTCACTGTCGGCCCGCAAACACAATCCGTTTATCGCGGTGAACTGCGGCGCGATACCTGAGGGAACCATTGATTCGGAATTATTCGGACATGAGAAGGGTTCTTTCACCGGTGCCGTGGATAGCCGCAAGGGATATTTTGAAACAGTAAACGGAGGTACTATTTTCCTGGATGAAATAGGAGAAATGCCGCTGGGAACGCAGGCCCGATTATTACGTGTACTCGAAACGGGTGAATTCATCAGGGTAGGTTCATCAAAAGTGCAGAAGACCGATGTGAGAGTGATCGCAGCTTCGAATAAGGATCTGTTGGAGTTAAATCACCAGGGAAAATTCCGGGAAGATTTATACTACCGTTTGAGTACAGTTCCAATTCGTGTTCCCGCATTAAGAGATAGAAAAGAAGATATCATTATTCTCTTCAGAAAATTCGCAGCGGACTTTTCCGAAAAATACAAAGCGACGCCAATCCAACTGGATGACGAAGCGAAAAATCTGTTAATAACTTACCCATGGCCCGGCAATGTAAGGGAATTGAAGAATATTGCGGAACAGCTGTCTGTGTTGGCAAGCGATAAATTAATTAGCGCTAAGGAGTTGAAGCGGTTTTTACCAGACAAGGATTACAATCGCCTGCCAGTACTGGCTCATCATCCAAGCCATACAAATGGTCACGAGTTCGCTAATGAAAGAGAAATCCTCTACAAACTCTTTTTCGATATGAAGAAGGATGTGAATGAGCTCAAGAAAATGTTCGTTGAAATTCTGCAAAATCCGGCTTTGGCAAGTCAGCATGCCGCTTACATGAATGAATTTAAGGAAATCAAGCCGCAGGATATGATTGCTGCAAATGTGTCGGCGCCGACGATCAACGCACAACAACCTGTACTACTACAACATCAGCATCACGATGATATTCATCAGCATGAAGAAGTGGAAGAATCGCTTAACATCATGGATAAAGAAAAAGAACTTATCATTAAAGCGCTGAAAAAACACAAAGGAAAAAGAAAGGACGCTTCATCTGACCTTGGCATTAGTGAAAGAACTTTGTATAGGAAGTTGAAGGAATATGATATTAAAGAATAAGTACGAAGGTAGAAGTTACAACTACGAAATTGGGTTTGCGATTTGGACTTGGGATGTGGGATATACAATGTGGATGTACAATTTAGGATGCCGAAGTTGAAATATGAGATGTACCTTAATAAATCAAACCGACAATGTCTCAGAAAAAAAATACTTTTTTATTGATTGTAACTGTGCTTCTGCTGACATTTAATTTCAGCGGTTGCTATTCGTTCAAGGACGTGACGATAGCACCTGAAGTTAAAACGGCGAAGGTTAATTATTTTACAAATAAGGCGTCGTATATCAATCCGCAATTAAGTCCTGCACTGACCGAAAAATTACGCCAGAAAATAAATGGGCAAACGAGGCTAACTCTTGTACAGGCGGACGACGCTCATTATGACATTAGTGGCTATGTGTCGCAATACATGCTGACCACCAGCGGTATTTCAAACCAACAGGCGGCGACTAACAGGCTGGTCATAACGGTTCATCTTATATTCAAGAACAGGCTCGATGAAAAAGCAAATTTCGAAGCCGACCTGTCCCGCAATTTCGATTTCGATGCCGGCCTTACATTGCAACAGGCGGAATCCCAGAAAGCAGATGAAATTGTCCGCAATATGACGGATGAAATCTTTAATCGGATCTTTTCAAACTGGTAATCTACCTTATGAGAAATCAAATTGATCATATCGTTGAACATTTATTTCATAAGAAAAGATTGGATGATGTTTCTGTATACGAATTAGAAAGATTTATTGCCACCCATCCCTACTTTGCTGCAGGACATTTTCTGCTCGCAAAAAAAAATCAGTTAGCAAAATCCGACAATTTCAAAGAAAAGATAGCAACTGCAGCACTTTATTATCACAATCCGTTATGGCTGCAATGGTTACTCGACCAGGATTATAATGGCTCCTCAAAACACCATGAAGCAACTGAACCTGTTTCCGACCAGTATGCGTCTTCGCGTGACGAAGAGATTGACGAGACTATAATTTCAGAACGACACCAGCATGAAAAAATAGTTGAGCGGCCAATTGAGGATGCAGAAAATGATAATTTCAGCCATTTTTATTCAGCCGAATCATCACAGCCCGAAAATTCTTCAACTGAAACTATTTCAAATGTTGCAACATCACGAGTTCAGGAAGAAAACGTGGACGCTTCTCGGGAGGACATTTCAAATGATGTGAAAACCGATATCTCAGATTTACAACCCGAAAGTCAACTGGAAGCCCAATCCGATATACCAGAACAGGAAATTGCTCCTGGGATTGCAGCAGCAGAAGAAATCGAGATCATTCATACAGGTTCAGAGAAGGTATCAGAATCGACAACAACTGGCAATTTTAATCAACCTGAAGCAACAGCAGGGGAAGTAGACCAATCTGCGGAATCGCAATTTCAACACGACCCGGATATAAAGAATGAATTTCAACAATCCGAACAGCAGAATACGGAAGATGAAGAGTCTCGTGCTTCCGCAGCTGCCATTGAAAAAACACTTTCAGGTGCGGCGTTGATTCCAACAAAGGCTGAAATAGAAAAAACTGAGTTTACGTTCGAACCATACCACACCATCGATTATTTTGCTTCCCAGGGGATCAAGCTCCAACAATCTGATCTGTCGAAGGATAAATTTGGAAAACAACTGAAAAGTTTTACCGAATGGTTGCGAAGTATGAAACGATTGCCCCAGGCTGCTACAGATGGAAGTCTCGACGAAGCCACACAGCGGTCAATACAACAGATCGCAGAACATTCCTTTGAAGAGAAAGAGATCGTTACTGAAACTATGGCAGAGGTTTGGATCAAGCAGGGAAATAAGGAAAAAGCGATTGACACATTGAATAAATTAAGTTTGCTTAATCCCTCCAAAAGCCATTATTTTGCAGCCAAAATAGAACAACTAAAATCTTCGTGATATGATGATATTGTTTTTGATTCTGATAATTCTAGCTTGTGTGATTATAGGCTTTTTTATACTTGTACAAAATCCGAAAGGTGGTGGACTTGCTGGTAACATTGCCGGTTTCAGCACCCAGTTTATGGGGGTAAAGCAAACCACCGATGTATTGGAAAAGGGAACCTGGATCCTGGCAATAATGATTGCATTGTTGAGTATATTCTCAGCGGGTTTTATTGGAACCCGATCTTCCACGAACGAACCAACCCTTAGACCTACGACTAATCAACCGGCGGCCCCTGTAAATCCGCAACCTGGACCTGTTACTCCGCCTGTCAGATAAATAAAAACTGTTTGTTATAAAACCTGAGCCCTGCTGCTAATAGCAGGGTTTTTTATTTATTTTACAGCCAATCACAAAGTTATGTTGAAGAAAATTGTATTCTCTGCATTGTTCATCGGTCTTCTTGTAGGCTTGTTCATTGGATGGCGTTTCTTCATGAGTAATACTAATTTTTCTGAGAAGTCGAAATTCTTTTACATACGGACAGGCCATGCAAACTACGAGGAGGTATCAAAGTCATTTTCTGACAGCAATTTTATCAGGAATTCATCATCCTTTGACTTTCTGGCAAACCGGATGGAAGTGTGGAATAAACTAAGGCCGGGAAAATATGAGATCAAAAAAGGCATGAGCTTATTTGAGATTGCTAAAATGCTTCGAAACGGAAAACAATCACCTGTTAATCTTGTAATCACAAAAATACGTACGAAGGAACAACTTGCAGGCACGGTTGGCAGGAAATTCGAATCCGACTCGTTGACAATGATACATTTCATGACAAACCATGATTCTTTAAATGAATATGGTTTGGATAGCAATACAGTAATGACTGCCATTTTTCCGAATACTTACACCTACGTTTGGAACTCTACTCCCACTGTCATCTTCTCAAAATTGTATGCTGAATATAAAAAAGTTTGGACCCCTGAGCGCAAACAACTCGCCCAACAACATGGACTCAATCCTACAACAGCATATATCCTTGCATCCATCATCGAAGAAGAAACAAATGTCAAGGAAGACAAGGGCAATATGGCGAGTGTTTACATGAATCGTATCAACAAAGGGATCCGCCTTGGTGCTGATCCGACGGTAAAATTTGCTTTGAAGGATTTTTCCCTGAAACGCATTTATGAAAAACACACAGCCGTTGAATCTCCATATAATACTTACCGGATTTTGGGTTTGCCGCCTGGTCCTATATGCACACCTTCATTAGAAACCGTCGACGAGGTAATCAAGTCCCCCTCGACTAATTATCTTTTCTTTGTGGCCAAAAGCGATTTTTCACAGAGACATGTTTTCTCTGAGACTTATGCCGATCATTTGAAGTACGCAAAAGAATATCATAAAGCTCTCGACCAGTTACTGCAAAAAAAACAAGCTGCTAAAGAAGATACCGGCGAATAATTATGAAAAAAATCGAACGTATCATATTAAATTTTTCGGTAGTTCGGTTTTTAACAAATAAAAGCAAACATGTTATTTTACCGGGCTTTGATGGCCTGCCCCTATATGATGTGATCGTTTTCTTTATGGGACAGGTTCGCAAGATCGGCCTCAATCAAAGAGCAGAAGCTGTTTCCTTCAATCTTCTTATGGCCGTTCCTGCCGCAACCATTTTTTTATGCACCTTGATTCCATACCTGCCTGGTTCCAGGGATGTTACGGAAGAATTGTTATATCTCACCAAGGACATTTTTAGAAGCGGGGATACTTATCTTTTTGTTTCAAATTTTTTGAAGGATTTTTTGATGACGCCCAGAAGCGGGCTTTTATCATTGGGCTTCATACTTGCCGTTTATTATGCCTCCAATTCAATGATGTGTATTATGTATTCCTTCAATAAATCCCTGTTAAGCGCTAGCAAACGAAATTTCTTTCAAATGCGCTGGATGGCAATCAAGCTGACAACCGTTTTGATATTGCTTATCATAGCAACAATTATTTTATTAATTACCGAGGGCAAGCTGGCAAATATGCTGTTTCATTGGTTGAGACTGGAAAATAAAGTCTTGATCTTTCTTATTCTCTCGGTTCGATGGGTTGTCATTGGCGCGCTGATCTTTTACTCCGTTGCTATTATTTACAAATATGCTCCAGCAGTGCATAAGCGCTGGAGGCTTTCTTCACCCGGAGCTATTTTTGCAACGATTCTCATCATCATTACAAATTATGCATTTTCATTTTGGGTAAATCATTTCAGCAACTATAATAAAATATATGGCTCAATTGGAACGATTTTGATCATCATGTTGCTGATTTATATTAATGCTCTTCTTCTATTGATCGGATACGAATTGAATGTTAGTATTCACTCACTCAAAGCAATGGCCGACGAACGCCAAAAGGCAGAACTTCAACGACAGCCTGTACATGAAAAGAAGCTGGTCGATAATGCTTAGCTGCTTAGCAGTTTTTTTCGCCACCAAAAATATAACTACCTGATTGGGCTTGATTTTTGTTAACTTTTGGAAATAAAAACGTTTGTGTATGAACGCTACCATCAGGTTTCGGGCAATTAACACCGGCCAAAAAATATTACTGGCTGTGCTGGTATTACCTGCTCTTTCTTTATTATCATTCTCGATCAACTACGATAACCTGCCCATCGGCGCTCCCTTGCCTAAGGCAGACGAAAGACTAAAAGACATCACCGGCAAAGACATAACGCTAAAATCTGCCATGAAGGAAAACGGATTGCTTGTGATGTTTAGTTGCAACACTTGTCCAGTTGTAGTTAAAAACCAGGGCCGCACAAAAGAGATTTGCCAATACTCGCAATCTAAAAATGTGGGTGTGGTAGTACTGAATTCCAATGAAGCAAATCGTTCAGACGATGAGTCATTGGATGCTATGAAAGACTATGCGAAAGCGCAGGCGTATAACTGGTACTATGCCGTGGACAGGAACAATGTGCTTGCAGATGCTTTCGGTGCTAACCGGACACCCGAATGTTTTTTGTTTGACAAGAGCGGAAAATTGGTTTATCATGGTGCCATCGACGATAATCCTACTGACAAGAGCAGCGTAAACAGGCATCATCTCAAAGAAGCAATCAATGAATCAGTAAATGGAAAAGATGTAAGCGTGAAAGAGACAAAGAGTGTAGGGTGTAATATTAAACGGATTTAAAGTCCCGTTTTTAAAATCATGAGCCTTCCTGGTATATCAGGAAGGCTTTTTTTATTTTTATTGACAGTTTTGTCCTTCGTGCCCTTCTGCCCTTCAATTGCACAATCATGAGGGCCACAAAAGACACAAGGGCACAAAGGGTTATTCCTTCACTTGCGCCTTTATCTCCGCCTCTGCTTGTAGGGGCGTCAGCTGGCGGTCGTAAAATTTTCGGTAATTCGTTTTATTATTTACAAACAGGGTCGCAGGAATACTTCCATCCCATTTAGCATCGATTTTCGGACAGAAGTGATCTGCGTTCGTTTCATTCAGCCAATAGAAACTAGCCTGGTATTGATTCTTTTTTACAAATGTTTCGATCACCGAGGGAAAAGACTCCTTAAAATCAAGACTCACTAATACGAGCTCAACATTCTTGTCCTCGTATTTCCTTACAGTTTCCTGCAGATAGGGAATCTCATGTATACAGGGTAAACACCAGGTTGCCCAAAAACTAATGACAACCGGATGATCACTGTTCTGAATAATTTCCTCAATCTCTCCAATCTTCACCTTTTTCACCCGCTGGGCCGATGCAGTAAATCCTATAATTAAGACGGAAGCTACCAGTAAGATCCCTTTCATGTCAACCTGTTTTCAATGAATTCCAACAAAAATAGTCATTCAAAGTTACCGTCGTGGTTAAACACAACCAGGTAATTATCAGAGGCAGATCTATTACGTGTAATTTGTACATTCTCTGTGTATTTGGCGCTTTTCCCCTATTTTTGCGACCTTAATTTTCAATAAGAATTGTTGCTTATGGACAAATTGATCTATCTCGTTCCCGTTATGGGCGCAATCGGTTTACTGTACACTTTTGTCAAATTCAATTGGGTTTCAAAACAGGATGCCGGTTCAGACCGTATGAAGGAGATTGCAAAGTATATTCAACAGGGCGCAATGGCCTTTTTAAAAGCCGAGTATAAAATCCTCGGCTATTTTGTGATTATCGGCGCATTACTATTAGGCATTATGGGTTATAGCAATCCCAACAGTCACTGGAGCATTGCGCTCGCCTTTGTAATGGGTGCTATATTCAGCGCCATGGCCGGTTTTATAGGAATGCGGGTAGCAACAAAAGCAAACGTTCGAACAGCCCAGGCAGCCCGTACCAGTTTAAAGAAAGCATTGGCCGTATCATTTACGGGAGGTTCCGTGATGGGTTTGGGAGTGGCTGGACTTGCTGTATTGGGATTAGGCGGGCTTTTTATCATATTGAAGGCCATTTTTGCAGATGGATTCGCTGTTGACACGGTTGAAATGGAAAGGACGGTTGAGATTTTGACAGGATTTTCACTTGGGGCAGAAAGCATCGCCTTGTTCGCTCGTGTTGGCGGAGGCATTTATACAAAAGCTGCCGATGTAGGCGCTGACCTGGTAGGCAAGGTAGAAGCAGGAATTCCAGAAGATGATCCCCGGAATCCCGCTACGATTGCCGACAACGTCGGAGATAACGTGGGAGATGTTGCCGGAATGGGTGCAGACCTTTTCGGGTCTTATGTGGCTACCGTTCTTGCTACAATGGTCTTGGGAAGAGAAACTAGAATCCCAAGAGAGGCACTCAATGAATTTGGAGATATGGCGCCTATCCTCCTGCCAATGATGATTGCGGGTGTGGGCGTATTATTCTCTATCATAGGAACTTTTTTCGTAAAAATCTCCGATAAAGCAGGTTTAAATACCGACGCGGTGCAGAAAGCTCTGAATATGGGTAACTGGGGATCGATCATCCTTACTGCTATTGCTTCTTATTTTCTTGTTCATTGGCTTTTACCCGATACTTTAAGCCTTCGCGGATTTGATTTTACGCCCAACCGCGTGTTTGGTGCCATTGCGGTTGGCCTTGTTGTTGGAACCCTGATGAGCATCATAACCGAATATTATACTGCTATGGGTAAACGGCCTGTGAAAAGTATAATCCGTCAATCTGCCACGGGCCACGCGACGAATGTAATTGGGGGCCTTGCCGTTGGAATGGAAAGTACTTTCCTTCCAATTCTTGTTCTGGCGGCTGGTATATATGGAAGTTATGAGTTTGCCGGTTTATATGGCGTCGCCATTGCTGCGGCAGGAATGATGGCCACTACAGCCATGCAATTAGCGATCGATGCATTTGGACCTATTGCTGATAATGCTGGAGGTATCGCTGAGATGAGTGAACTTCCAAAAGATGTCCGCGAGAAAACTGATATTCTTGATGCAGTTGGAAATACGACTGCTGCAACTGGAAAAGGATTTGCGATTGCCTCAGCCGCCCTAACCGCATTAGCATTGTTCGCAGCCTTCGTAGGCATTGCGGGAATTGATGGAATTGATATTTACAATGCGGACGTACTGTCTTGTTTGTTTGTTGGCGGAATGATTCCCTTCATATTTTCTTCACTTGCAATTCGCGCTGTGGGTCAGGCAGCAATGGCGATGGTAGAAGAGGTCAGGAGACAGTTTCGCACGATCCCGGGAATTATGGAAGGAACCGGCAAACCAGAATATGATAAATGCGTTGCCATCTCTACTGAAGCATCAATCAAAAAAATGATGCTTCCCGGTGCGATCACAATATTGTCGCCTCTGTTAATTGGATTTGCAATGGGCCCGGAAGCCCTGGGCGGATTTTTGGCAGGGGCAACCGTAAGCGGAGTTCTAATGGGGATGTTTCAAAACAATGCTGGTGGGGCGTGGGATAATGCGAAAAAATCATTTGAGAAAGGAGTTGAGATAAACGGCGAAATGTATTACAAGAAATCAGAACCTCACAAAGCATCGGTAACTGGCGATACTGTAGGTGATCCGTTCAAGGATACATCAGGGCCTTCGATGAACATCCTGATTAAATTAATGTCGATCGTGTCACTGGTCATTGCTCCTACCCTGGCTTCAATATACGGAACAGAGGGATCACACGCTGGGGAACGAAATACAAAAAAAGAGATCATGATCAATGACAATAAAACTGTAAGCGATCACCTAAGACCTGCTAACACATTCGTTGTTGAAAAGTAATAAATTACAATTTATCTTATTTCAATAGGCTACTGATCATACCAAATACCAGAAGTCCTGATGTTTCCACATCGGGACTTTTTACTTTATACATGAAGATATCTCTAACGCCTCACACGACATAATGGCGATTTTTTTCTACAACTTCACCCGGAATGCTATTTCTTTCTTTTGGGGTTTGGAACTATTCGATTGAATACCGTGTTAAATAGCGAAAGCCCGATGGCTCGAAAAATGCATGGAGTGAGTCAAATTATCAAATAGCGATATAGAATCATGATTATCCGAATGAAAGTCAACTTATTAATCAGGCAATTACTCCGTAAATCAATTTCTGTATACTTAGGTCTTTTACTGTTTAGCCCGTATTCATTTAGCCAATTCCCCGATTCGGTGATTGTTCCCGCAAGTATGAAATACATTAACTGCTCTCCCATCCGTGTCTTGTTCGTTGGTAAAAATTATCGGGAAGAATGGTCTACTCCTGTTAAAATGCCCGTTTTTAATTTGAAAAAAGAGAATGGAGGTTTCACTATAAAGGAGTTGGGTGGAGGCCAACAGACGAAAAGTCTTCGGTTGCTAGACAAAGACGGACAGGAATGGGTGCTGCGCACAACTGATAAGGACGTTGCCGGCGCACTTGCAGCAACGTTAAAAAACAAATTTGTAAGCAGCCTGGTAAAAAATGTAATCCAGGATATGATTTCAGCATCCCATCCTTATGGGAGTCTGACAGTGCCCGACCTCGCAAAGGCTGCAGGAGTCATCGTAGCAAGGCCAAAACTATTCTTTGTTCCTGACGATCCTGCATTTGGAGAATACAGGCACATTTTTGCAAATACCGTTTGCTTTCTCGAAGACCGCGAGCCAACTCCCGATCAATCTGAAACTGAGGATACGGAAGACGTGATGGAGAAAGTACTTGAGAAAAACGATCATCAACTCTTACAGCAAATTGTGTTAAGGGCACGGTTGCTTGACATGCTCATAGCAGATTGGGACCGGCATGAAGACCAATGGAAATGGGGAACCCAAAAAAAGGATGGGACAACATATTACTACCCCGTTCCGAAGGATCGCGATTTTGCATACTTCAAATCAAATGGCTTGATCATACTGTTTGCGTCGATGACCGTACTACCGCACATGCGCAGCTTCACCAATGATGGTTCTGATCTTAAAAAACTTAGCAACAAAACCTGGGAAATGGATGGGCAGTGGCTTAATCAGCTCAACGAGCAAGATTGGAAAGATGCGATCATCCAATTTCAAAACAAACTTACCGATAGTGTTATCGAAACCGCTGTCAGCAAAATCCCGCCTGAAATATATGCGATCAGCGGTAAAAAGCTTCAAGAAAAACTAAAACGTCGCCGCAATGGATTGCTTGAACATGGCATGGAATATTACCGTTTCCTTGCAACAAATGCTTACGTGGTAGGAAGCGAAGAACAGGAATTTTTTGCAGTTTCGAAAGAAGGTGACAATATCACTATAACCGCCTCCCGAAATGGCTCTAAAAACAAAAACGATTATATATATAAACGAACATTTACTCAAAAGGATACAAAGAAGATCTACATTCTGGGACTGGATGGAATTGATCACTTTGACATTGATGAAAATGTCAGTTCCCCTATAAAGCTTCAGCTGGAAGGTGGTAAGGGCGATGACGTGTACAATATCAAGGGAAAAATCAGAACCACCATCGAGGATGATAATAACAAAAATAAAACTGTTCTGGCGGTAAGTAGTCGAAAAAGACCCTAATAGCTGCAACGGTTATATAATCATCCTTTGTGCCTTTGTGTCTTTGTGACCTTCCTGATTGTACAGTTGATAGGACACAAAGGCGGAAGAGATCAAATGAATAGAAGAAATCCTTTATAGTATGACGCATCAACATTTTAAAAAAATCCACAGTTCTTTAAGGCTGCTAATTTGCATAACAGTTATTAGTAATTGTTGCTAAAGTTGAAATTCCTTCTTTGTAAAATATATTTTATCATACTTCTCCTGCTGTGTATGCAGTCAAAAAATTGCTTTGCGCAACAAAAAAAAGATTCCATCACTGTACCTGCCAGTACAAGGTACGCAGACGCAACACTTCTTAGAAAAATATTTATAGGTAGAAACTATCGGAGGGAATGGACAGCTCCAGTTACCATTCCTGTATTTCGCCTGCGGGAGGAACATGGCGGTTTTGCAATAGTAGATTCTGGCGGAGGCAAGCAAACAAACACCCTGCGATTAATTGACAAGAAAGGAAACGAATGGGTGTTGCGAAGCGTGGACAAGGATATTGAAAAATCATTGGTTCCATCGCTAAGAAATACGATGGTAGAAACTCTCATGCAGGATCTTCAGTCAGCCATTCACCCCTATGCGGCTCTTACTATTCCTGTACTTGCCAAAGGCGTTGGATTGATTGCACCCACCCCACATATCTTTTTTATACCAGACGATCCGGCATTTGGAGAGCATCGTTCAATATTCGCCAACACAGTTTGCTACCTCGAAGAACGTGAACCAACACCCGACAACTCGGAAACAGAAAGTACAAAAACCGTTCTCGAAAATATAGCCGACGAATCTGACAATCGTCTTCTGCAGAAACAAATGCTCAAAGCCCGTTTACTTGATATGCTAGTCGGTGATTGGGATCGGCATGAAGACCAGTGGAGGTGGGGCGAAAAACACTCGGCCGGAATAAATTACTACTATCCCATACCACGTGATCGCGACTTTGCTTATTTTAATTCAGATGGATTGTTTATAAAATTTGCATCTCATTTTTCGTTACCATATATGAAAGGCTTTAAAAAACAAGCCTCCGGGCTTCGGAGATTAAATGCCAAGGTACTAACCCTCGATATGCGCTGGTTAAATGAGCTAACCGCTGAAGATTGGAATAGGGCCATTAAGGAGCTCCAGAAAAATATAAGTGATACTGTCATAAATAAGGCAGTCAAAAAAATTCCTACGGAAGTATATGCGTTCGGTGGGAATAACATCGTGTCGAAATTAAAAACAAGAAGAGATGGTCTTATGAAACATGCGATGCGCTATTACGAATTTCTTTCAACACAGCCTACAATATTCGGAACCGAAGAACAAGACGTTTTTCGAATCAGTTCAAACAATTCTGGAATCTCTGTAAATGTTCATCAACCCGGTAATAATAAAAAGAACAAGGTGACTTATCAACGAAAATTTTATCCCCGGGAAACCAAAAAGATTTTTATCAGAGGCCTTGGGGGAAATGATCGGTTCATTGTAGATCAAAATGTATCTTCTTCAATCAAACTTTACTTAGAGGGCGGCGATGGTAACGATGAATACAGTGTAAAGGGGAAAATAAAAACCCGGATTGACGACACTAACAAAGCAAGCGCCCGGGCAGCTTTAACACACAAATAAGGCCGACGGGTGCCGTACACACCGGCAAAAATTTCTTAAATTGCCGGCATATTTATCCAATTGACGATTGCATGCAGCCGGCTATATTATTTTATGCCATTCCTTTTTTTGTTTTACTTCTTTCAATAGAAGCATGGTTTTCGTATAAGGAGAATAAAGATTTATATGAAAAGAAAGATACATGGAGTAGTCTTGCCCTTGGTATCGGAAACGTCTTAACGGGATTCATAACCAAAGCGCTCATCTTTGGTCTGTTTACCCTATTATATAAATACAGGTTCTTCACTTTGGATTCTTCTAAATGGTGGGTGTGGGTGCTATTATTTTTCGCAGATGACTTTGCTTACTACTGGTTTCACAGAGTCAGCCATCATGTGAACTGGTTTTGGGCATCACATGTAGTTCATCACTCTTCACAACGCTATAACCTGGCAGCCGCACTGCGCCAAACATGGACAGGCAACGCGACCGGCTCGTTCTTATTTTGGGCCTGGATGCCACTGATTGGCTTCCATCCTCTGTTGATACTCTTCATGCAACAAATCAGTTTGATTTACCAGTTTTGGATCCATACGGAAACGATAAAGAAAATGCCTGCCTGGATCGAGTTGATCTTTAATACGCCATCGCATCATCGCGTTCATCATGGCAGCGATTTGAAATACCTGGATAAAAACCACGCGGGAATCCTTATCATTTGGGACCGGCTTTTTGGTACATTCAAACCAGAAGAAGAACGTCCGAACTATGGACTTACAAGAAATGTAAATACTTTCAACCCTGTGCTGGTAGCGTTCTCGGAATGGAAGCATCTATATAAAAAAATGATCAGTACACACTCCGCCAAAGATGCATTTAAGTATCTCATAAAGCCACCGGGATGGAGCCACGATGGAACCAGCAAGACCGCCCGGGAGATGATCGAGGAATACAACCGCTTACACCCGGATAATCCCATTCATTGAATTGATTTGCCTGAAAAATTAAATGAAATTATCTTGATTTTATATCGGAATACGAAATTTCTCGTAAATTGAGAGAAATTGAAATACTATGTCAACGATCAAGTACATAAAGCCAACAGAAAGTGAACTTGAAATTCTTCAGGTATTGTGGGATCGAGGATTAGCAAGTGTTCGTGAAGTCCATGAGGAGTTGTCCAAGACAAAGGATGCCGGATACACCACTACCCTCAAACTCATGCAGATCATGCATGAAAAAGGCCTGGTAAAACGTGATGACTCGGTAAAAACACATATTTATCAACCGGCTGTTAGCCGCGAGAAAACCCAAAAACATTTGCTGGGAAAAATGATAAATACTCTTTTTGGAGGTTCAACTACACAGCTTGTTATGCAGGCGCTCGGTAATCACAAAGCTTCTGCAGACGAGCTGGATGAAATTCAGAAACTGCTTAACAACTTAAAAAATCAATAGGATGAATGTGCTGTACCACTCGGCTTTTCTAAAAGCCTTAGGTTGGTCATTATTGGATAGTTTCTGGCAGATGGGAGTATTGTGGTTGGTATATGTCCTGCTGACGCAAAATGGAAAGAAATTTAAATCCGGGGAAAAACACTCCCTGGCATTGTTATCACTCGCAGGCGGTGCTTTGTGGTTCGTTGTTACATTGATGTTTCACTTTCACGAGTTGGTAGATGAGGCCGGGTTGGCGGTGACTGTAGCGGGATCAGAAACAAATTCTTCGATTACATCATTCTTCTCATTCGTTGAACCTGTCCTACCCTTTCTATCACTGGCTTACTTATTATCGGTTGTTTACTTATTCATAAGATTATACCGACAATATTATGTGACTCAAAAATTATTTACAACTGCCATTTACAAAGTAAACCCCGAGCTAAGAGTCTTTCTAAAACATATGGCTGCGCAGATGGGTTTGAAAAAAGATGTGCGCATCTGGTTATCGAATCTTGTAGATACTCCCCTTACCATTGGTTTTTGGAAACCTGTTATTTTACTGCCAGTTGCTGTGGTTAACCAGCTAAGTCTTCAACAAGCTGAAGCAGTTATATTGCATGAATTAAATCACATCAGGCGAAACGACTATTTTATTAATTTACTGATAGCCTGCATGGACATTCTTTTATTCTTTAACCCATTCGTGCGGATCCTTACTCACATCATCAAGAACGAAAGAGAAAACAGTTGTGATGATATGGTGCTGCAATTCCGGTACGATGCAGGCCAGTATGCAAAC
Source organism: Flavitalea sp. (assembly GCA_036742645.1). Taxonomy (GTDB): domain Bacteria; phylum Bacteroidota; class Bacteroidia; order Chitinophagales; family Chitinophagaceae; genus Flavitalea. The sequence goes on along the minus strand of DAINQQ010000023.1, from coordinate 24,797 downwards.
GCTTTGCTGTTGCTCGAAAAGAACAGGATGCTCACATCTGCAGTTACAATAAATGCAACAGGCAGGAGTAAAAAACTTTTATTGAAGCGGGTTGAAAGAATCTTAAACAAAACATCATCACGAAACACTCTCAATCAAAAATTGGTTGCCTATATATTGTCCGCATTTTTAATCGGACTTATTGGTTTCTATAATCCTGGAAAGGTGATTGTAAAAACAATCGACACCGTTCAGAAAGAAAGCCCAAATACAAATGTGAACACCGAGCAGGTTAGTTTCACGACTCCTGCCGATAACATCGATGAACATAAAAACAAAACAGAATCAGTTACTGACAGTAAAAAAAGTCGAGTAGTTCCTAGGAAGTTCCGAGATAACTCTACTGAGCAGGAAAACAGGCGTGAAGAAATGATTGAATGGATCGCAGACGTAAAACCCGAGGACCTCAATGAGGAAGTATTTCCCGAATTAGTATCGTATGTTGCATCGGATTCAAAAACACGTGACTTTTCAATCCCAGAAAACATTGTTCATATCCAACCCGATTATACTGTGGATGTACATCCATATGTTCCGAGCACAAGCTTCACTTACCATTTCGTAGAAGACACTGCTCTTCCCAAAAAATATGTTCTTACACAGGCGGATATAAAGGCAAAGGAGGCGATGACAAGCGCCATTAAGGCACTCCAGGAAATTGACTGGCAAAAGCTCGAAAAAGAAATGGCTGCTGAAGGCAAAAAAATAGACATCATCAAATTACAGCAGAAGTTAAAAAAAGCGATCTCCGATGTTGATTGGAAAAAGATCAATGAGGAAATGCAATCCTCTTTGATCCAGGAAGAAAATGATCTATTGAAAGATCATAAAACCCTTCAATTGGAATTGAAAAAATTTCAGCAAGAACGAAGCACCAAATCCGCTGAACAACAAAGAATCTATAAAGCAATTATCAGTGAACGTCTATGTGAAAAAGAGGTTCAGCAAACTAAACCCGTAAAGAAAAAAATCACACAAAAGAAAAAGATAGTTTATATCTAAAAGGCTCCCCGCAACTGCGGGGCTTTTTTTTGCAGCGCCCTGACCTTACCCTCGAATCACAGATTTTTTCGGCCCCGGTGGCTTGCTTATTGCGTAATCAACTTGGAAATTTAGCGAACGCGGCAAACGGTTTGTCTTCATCGATTGTCATTTCGAACGAAGCGCTCATCGTTTAGCTCTGCATAATGATGCCGCATAGTTAGAAATCTCTACGTCATTTTGATGCATGCGTATGGGCAGGCACTTACAATTTTTGGGAGATTTCTCCCTACCGTCGAGATGACAATATGGTTGTCGAGGGGTCTTTAGCGTTCGACAACTGTTTGCATTAGCAAGTTGTTTGTTGAATCATTAATAGTACTTGTATGAAGCATGTAATTCTTTGTCTCACATTCTTTAGTTGCCTTTCGCTTGCTGCTCAGCGGGTAAATCAGTGCGGGATAATTATTCCTCCGAAATCCACCACGTCAACCTTTCAATCAGTCTACGAGGCGCGCGAGTATATCAATACAATGCTGGACAGTATTAACTGGAAAGAAAACTTCACCATCCAGGAGCAAAATGGAATAAACAATGCCTACGCTACCATAATCCGTAACAGGCGTTACATTATTTATGACAATGATTTTTTAGAAAATTTAGATTCATATGCGGGAACGAAATGGGCTTCGGTCAGTGTATTGGCTCATGAAATGGGACATCATTACCGCAATCATGTCGTCGACCAAAGTGGCAGTACTCCCCCAAAAGAAATTGAAGCCGATTATTTTTCAGGATATGTAATGGCAAAACTCGGAGCAAGCTTAAATGAGGCTCGGGCTGCCATGGAACAGATTGCCGCGCCTCGCGCGAGCGCCTCACATCCCGCGAAAGCCGACCGACTAATCGCCATTGGACAAGGATGGGATTATGCAAACGGAAACGGTCCGAGCTCTCCTACCAATCCACAACCCGCGCCTCAACCTCAGCAAAATCCACCGCCGGCCACGAATGACGCCAGCTGGATTTATCTTTCTCTTTATGGGAATAATGAAATGACGGTCTATCTATCAGACAATGGTCGGGATTATTCTGCCGCTCCACTTAAAACCACCCAGCCGTTTGTATTCAAATTTGAAGTATATAACTACGGTTGGATGCGGTTTACCAATGATAGCCGCGCAAAAACATACAAGCTCTTACATGGAAAAGATTACGCAATCATCTGGAGCCGCCGCACAAACAACTGGACAGTTATAGAAGTTCCATAATTAAGCCGTACATTAATCCCGCGAGCCATTTGATAGCATAATTTTGAAGGAGCTATTTTCGTGAGTGATTAATGCAGCATTACAATGACGTACTATACAATTCCATCCTCAGCGAAGCTATCCAGGTTCGTTCGTTGCTTTTGGGTGCTTGAAAGTGATGGCTCGTCCTACATTCATCGCTCTATGGCCGACGTTTGCGCAGAAATGGTGTTTCATTACAATGGACAGTTTGATGAACTTGTAGATGATGACTCCGAAGTATGTGCCTTAACTGCTATGCAGGGACCGTCAAGTAAAATACGCAGATTTCGGATCAACAAGTCATTCGGCATGTTTGGAGTCTATCTTTATCCGTATTCTATTCCAGTATTTTTTAATATTCCGACCACAGAACTTAGCAATCAGATGCCCGATTTGATTAGTCTAATGGGTAAGGACGGGGCGATGCTCGAAGAAAGAATAATGTTGGCAAAAGACAATAGGGAAAGAGTAAAAATCATCACTGAACTTCTTGAGAGAAAACTGGGACAATATCAGGAACACCACGCTGTGTGTTCCTCGGTTCAATTTATAATTCAATCCAGGGGTTTGACAAGAATCGACGAAATAGCCGGTCAGTACTTTGTTTCTGCCAGGCAATTTGAAAGAAAGTTCAAAGAATATTCCGGACTTACTCCGAAACTCTTTTCAAGAATTGTCCGATTCCATACTGCTTGCCAGCATTTTGGCGAGTCGAAAAAATCCCTTACAGATATCGCCTATGAATGTGGTTACTATGATCAGTCCCATTTTATTCACGACTTTAAGGAATTTTCGGGACATCATCCTAAATCATATTTTTCCGGACACGCTGAAGGCACGGAATGGAGAGACCCTTAATGACTACCATTGATCAAAACGTCTTGATGAGTTGACTTCCCTGTGTCCTCGCACTGCTCCTCTGCGATTTCTTTGCGCCTCTTTCAGTTTAAAGGTTTTCAAAGTAAAGAAGCGCAAAATGAATAGCAAAGTTTTGACGAGGATTCAAATAATGTCGGATTTTTCCAATTTTTTATTTTTTAAGAAAAATAGATTTGCATTTAAATAATACAGGCAATGGAAAATCAAACAGCAAAGCAGGCCGTGGTTCCTTATCTCGTAATCCCGAACGCAATTCATTTTTATGAGTTTGTGCAAAAGGTTTTTGGAGGTAAGGAAACTGCCAGGTTCTTAAACGATGATCAATCCCTAATGCATGGCGAAGTAAATATTGGAAGCAGTACAATCATGTTTGGAAACGCGAGCGAAAAGTCGACTCCTCAACCTGCCGGGTTATACGTCACCGTGGAAAATGCTGATGAAATCTTTCAAAAAGCACTCGACAATGGTGCGACCGTAGTGATGGAAATAGAAGACAAAGAATATGGACGAACAGGTGGTGTAAAAGACCCGTTTGGAAATACCTGGTGGATTGTTGCTGAACCCAAGAACAAGTGAGTAGTGAAGCAACTTGTGACGAATTCATGCTGACACATAAATACGAGTACACTTTTATGGTATCCATCAAAAATTTTAAGCAGCTTGCCCTTTCATTTCCGGAGACAGCCGAACGACCTCATTTTGAAAAAACTTCGTTCAGGGTAAGGAATAAAATTTTCGCAACTCTGTCAGACGAAACAAATCTCGGAGTTGTAAAACTATCTGAAATCGATCAATCTGTTTTTTGTTCATTCGATAAATCTATTATTTACCCCGTGGATAATAAATGGGGAAAACAGGGCTGGACTGTTATCAATTTGAAGAAAGTCAGAAAGGACATGCTGGTGGATGCATTAACGACGGCTTACAAAGAAGTCGTGAATACAAAAAAGAAAAATTGACCGACTGTAAATTTTCTCACGGTGCGATCTACCTGCCAGCAGAGGCGAACGGGTGCGGTCACGATCATATAAGGAGTATACATCATGGCGATAGATGATGGTATGATCTTTATAAAGTTTGATATTTAATATCCATCTACGATATTCAAAAACGCTAATCATGAAAAGCAGGGCAAACATCAAGGGTCATCCAATACATCCAATGCTCATACCGTTTCCCGTAGCATTTTTTACAGGAACATTGATTTTTGATATTCTTAGTTTGCTAAACAATAACACCAATTTTTGGAATATTGGTGAGTGGCTAATAGTTGCCGGAATTATTGGAGCTTTACTCGCAGCAATCCCGGGAATAATCGATTATTTTGGAACCGTACCTCCTGACAGTTCCGCCAAAAAAAGAGCTGCCACTCATGGCCTTACGAATGTCACAATGCTAATTATTTTCTGCATTGCGGCTTACTACCGAAGAGGTGAAAATGCTTCACCGGCACTTGTTATTGGTTTGGAAGTCGGCGGATTTATCCTGATGTCAATTGCAGGCTGGATGGGGGCTACTCTCGTATACCGAAACCAGATCGGCGTTGATCCAAGATATGCGAATGCAGGTAAGTGGAAAGAAGAAACGATTAAACCCTCTGACAAACCTTTAGACGTGGCGACGAAAAATGAGTTAAACGTGAACCAGATGAAGCTTTTGCATGTTGGTGACAAGCGTATTGTTGTAGCAAGAACTGAAAAAGGTTATGTGGCCTTTGACGATCATTGTACTCATAAAGGCGGTTCTCTGGCGGGAGGTTCGATGATTTGCGAAACGGTGCAATGTCCCTGGCATGGATCACAGTTTGATGTCAATAATGGAACAGTCGCTTCAGGTCCTGCAAAAGAAAAAATCGGGGTTTACAAAACATACGAGTCGGAGGGAAAAATCTACCTCGAGTTATAGTACTACCAGACGTTTTTGGGACACCAGTCTCCATATTTGTTTCCAATTAAGAATCCAATAACAATTTCATGTGTTCCCTTACTAATAGTATTCAAGTTCGAGGTTGTGTAATCATATGAATATCCCACGTTGATGGTATTCGAAAAATTAATGCCGATCATTCCAGCAAACCCCTCGGATGTACGATAACTGGCACCTATCCAGGCCAGGTCGAGGTACTGTACTTTCGCGTTAATGTCTACCTGCATGGGAAGTGGACTTATGTATTTTGCCATTACTGAAGGCGTGAAATTGAAATCTTCGCCGAGCAGTAATCTGTAACCAGCAGTAAGAAATAGATGTGGAACCAATTTGCCCTCAACCGTTTTTACAGAGTTATCTGAGAACGCAATTTTTTGAGGAATAATTTGCTGAGCCGAAAATCCGACAAAGTAATTAGCCGAATAAAGATACACTCCCGCGTTAAAATCAGGTTTGAATTGATTTAAGTGATCTCCATTTTGAACTGCCGGATCAACGGTTGTAAAGACAAAATCAAGTTTGGAAGTGTTTAAGCTCAGGTTCGTAATGCCTGCTCCGAAGCCTGCCGCCAGGCTCGTTTTTCCGCTTATTCCCAGGTGATATGCATATGTAAGGTGTGCAGCAAACTGATTCAAAGGGCCGGTTCGGTCGTTGATGACCTGCAATCCTACGCCATGATGCGGTTCTGCGGCTGTATATTCCTCCCAAAAACTTCTGCCGCGCGGATTTTCTCCGGGTACTTTATATGAGGTGGGACTTGTTCGGAAATCCTTTTTCCCGATTGGCCGGTGTATGGTGGCGTAAGTTGTGACCGGTGCACCATCAAAACCCACCCACTGGTGACGGTGACTCAACTTGACATCTGTGTAGTTTTCGATGCCTGTCAGCGCCGGATTGAGAATATACTGGTTGAGGATATATTGGGTATAGTGAGGCTTTTGCTGTGCATTTACCAGTAGATTACTGAGTAACCACGCTATCACCGATATATTTTTTTTCATATGCGCAGATGCTGCTTCACAATATAATAAACCAGTACGTCGATGAAAAATTTATTGTTGCCTGAGAATATTCAGGGCATTTTTTCCTTCACAAAATAAGAGGTCCAGAATCGAAAGGTGGGGTATAAAACCCGTACGATCCATAAACACCTGTCGATACTTTGGCGGTTCCGGAAACATTGATTGTATGGTTTTGGGAAGTAACCTGTTCCTCCAATCGTCCCACTCTTTCGGATCGTATTCTTCCTTCCAATTATCAGTCACACTGACAGGCAAATTCAGATGGAGCTTTTGCAGGGCCCATCTCGAACAAGCCAGATTCCAATCCACTAAAAACTCATAAGGCATTTTATATAGCTGATTTAATTCATCATGAAAAAACTCAAACCAGGGCGAACGGTTGTAACAAGAAACGATGGACTTCCAGTGCCTCGATTGCCAAGAACTGCTGTTGTCTATTAAGATCTCCCGGGTGAATGTTTTCTGATCCCTGCCACTTCTCAAAGGAATACTCAGTTGAAGGGGCCCATTACCTCCCCCGATGACCAACCTGTTTCGAAAACTCATTTTTTGAAACCTCTCATATTGTTCGAAAACTAAATGTGTAGCCTGACATATACTTTTATACAAAGTAAAAGGCGGAAAATATTGATATTCAACAAGTAGATTCATTAAGTTAAATTCGTTCCTGGTTTTGTTGAAGTATTGAGGGTTTCACGCTAAAAATCTTCATACACGAGGCTCACTTGCCGACTTTAAAATTTTTGATAGCTTGGTACTATGTGCTGAAAATAAGAGAAATAAGAATTATTTTTTAGCTAATTAAATTAGTGTTACATTTTTTGCAGATTTTCAAAGGGATTATAGTCTAAACTCTAAATCTTTTAGCCAAGATTTTTGTAAAGATAAAGGCCCTATTTCTGCCGGAAAAATTATTCCCCTACTTTGCAGCCATGAAAATGAACAGTATCAATAAAGGGCTTGTTTCGTTAGCATTGGGAATTGTGCTGCTCATATCTTGTGCTAAGCCAAAAAATTTTGACTACCTGGGATTCGACAATGTGAAGGTTCTAAAATGGGGGATCCAGGAAACTACAGTTGGCATGGATGTGAAGTTTTATAATCCCAACTCTGCATTGATATTGAAAAAAGCAGAAGTCGATGTCCATATAAATAATAAATATTTAGGACGAACTGTCATAGACAGCCTAATTAGTATTCCTAAAAAAGACACGTTTATTATCCCAATGGTTATGAAGATGGAAACAATAAGTGCTGTTTCGGGGATTTTGAAATCTGTGGGAGATAGCACTGTTTTAGTAAAATTAGACGGGAACGCGACCGTTGGAAGATCGGGCATATTCCTTAATTACCCCATCAAATATGAGGGCAATCAAAAATCCACAAAAATGCTCGGTATCGAGTGATTTCTAAAGCAGATCATTTCCCAAAGGTCTTTTTTCTGCTTGTTTTATGGAGGCGGCCTCAGTATACCTCTGTTTCGTTGCTCCTGTACGACTGTCATTAATACACCGGACCTAAATTCAAGTAAGAGAAAAGAGCCACAGAGATGCGCGGAGGTATGCATGGAGACACACAGTTTTCCAAAATATTCACCGTTGTTGGTGTTTTTTCACCAACAAAAGCGAAGGAGGCAGACAGTGATTAGACCGAATTAATAGTTCCAATCTCATAATAAAGGTCTCAAGAATTTGAACTTTGGCTGCACACTCGGCTGTTGTTGGTGAAAAAAACACCAACAGCCGAGGCAAAAGTTAAGAAAGTGTATTCCGATGCGGGCAAAAACGTAGGAGCTCCGCAAAGGAATAGCCCTGGCATAACATAGACCCTCTCTCTCCCGCCGTGAAACATTGCTGGTAACATTCTGTGGTTAATTGGTGGCACCAGGAGGGCCAAAAAGAAGCCTCAGAGGGATGCAAAGAGCACGGAGAGCGATCTTGTTTCATGACCAGCAATCACAGAGCAAAAAGGGCATAAAAAAAGCCCCATAAACGGAGCTTAAATAAGTTCTGTAATCTCTACTCCGTTTTCTTCATTCCTCCGCCGTCTTCTGGTTTTTTACAGCATTTAGGAAGTTCCTTGTATGATTCTTCGTTTGCAGTTACATCGTCGGCGTCATATCCTACGTTGGCGATCGCGATCTTAATATTTTCCATGTTCGTACGGTCCGTCACGAATGTAACCTTAGTCGTTTTTCTTTTGTAATCAACAGTTACTTTTTGCACACCTGTTTCGCGAACAATATACTCCTCGATTCTCTTTTTACACATTTCGCATTGTACAGTAGGGGTTTTAATGGTAACTGTCTGAACAGCCTTTTTAACCTGGGAAAATCCCGTGACAACGAAGCCGGTCAGGGCAATGGATAATACTAATAGTTTCTTCATGGAGGTAAATTTATCAAATTTAGCTAAATCCTTTTCCAGTTGACAGGGTCGGAACGCCAATTTAACAAAATTCCCTCCTGCTGGGAGGTTACAATAGCCTTTTCGATCGCTAAATCGATTAAAGTAAGATAGTTCGTAAGAGAAAAATACTTGAGGCCGCGCTCCTTGAAGACCTGGTCTGCAGCGTCAAAGCCATAGTTAAAGATTGATACCATTCCAATTACATCCAGGCCGTTTTCAGTAAGCACATCCACCACCTGCAGGCTACTTTTACCGGTTGATATAAGGTCTTCAATGACCACCGCCTTTTGTCCTTTTTCATAATAGCCTTCTATTTGGTTTCCCAAGCCATGTTCTTTTGGTTTTGGACGAACATATATGAACGGAAGTTTTAATTGATCCGCTGCCATTGCCCCCCACGCGATACCTGCTGTGGCAACACCCGCCAGTAGGGCTGCTTCTGGAAACTCTTCGAAAACCACGTTACACATTTCAGATTTAATGAAGTCGCGGATGTATGGGAAGGATAACACTTTGCGATTGTCGCAATAAATGGGACTTTTCCATCCCGACGCCCAGGTGAAGGGCTGATCTGGATTCAACTTTATAGCGTTAATTTGTAAGAGCTTTTCTGCAACGGCTTTTTCGTTTGTCATGGTGCGAAGTACTTTGAAAATTTGAAGATGTGCAAATTTGAAAGTCGCGTTTCATTGTTCCAGGGTCCACTAACGTCCCGCCAGGGATGATTGCTGGTAGAATCTTGCAAGGCATAAAGCGCTCCAATAGGAACCGCCTCGTGTGTATCATGAAATTTCTACTAACGTTATGTTCCTATCGGACAATTAAAGAAATCGTTATCATTGGCGAATATTCAAAATTTAGTTATAGCACGCAACATTGTCAAGCCAATCGTAAAGTTTCCGAAATAACATCGAGGATCTGAATTTAAATTACGCCAATGAATATCAAAGTTTACTTTAATGATAAGCCCCTGTTCTTAACAGATACGATCGATAGTGAACTGGAACCATACAAACATCATGACGACGCTATTTTTGTCGATGAGTTTTCGCCGCCAGCTATCAATTCGATCATTCATGAAATGAAGCTTCAAAAAATTCACGCTGGTATCCTGTTTCATTCGGACCTCGAGAAATTAAAGAAATCATTTTTTAAGAAGTTTACACTTATAAGAGCCGCTGGAGGGTTGGTTATTGATGACGATGAAAAGTTGTTGTTCATTTACAGACGCGGAAAATGGGATTTGCCTAAGGGCAAGCTTGATCCGGATGAGTCGCCGGAAATTTGCGCGGAAAGGGAAGTAAAAGAAGAGACAGGTCTGAAATCAGCAAAGATCAAGAAACATCTCATCACCACATACCATACTTACGAAGAGAGCGGCAAGCACCTCCTCAAGCAGACTGAATGGTATCTAATGCATTCCTCCAACCAGGATTCGCTCCACCCACAAACCAACGAACAAATTACAGAAGCAGTTTGGGTTCGCAAAGAACAGATACAGAAGTACACATCAAACACTTACTTTCTTATAAAAGATGTTCTTAAAAGTGCAGGATATCTCTAGCGACTGGATACTTGATACTCTGGATTCTGGATCCACGAGGCCTGGATGCAGTTCTCGGTACGGCAACCTTATCCCTGAAATTTTAACTTAGAATAAAATTCTATGTGAAGCCTATGTTTCTATGTGCCTATGTGGTGAAGAAAAATTTACAACATTAGGAACATAGAAACATAGAATGCACATAGTTCTATAGGGTATACAAAGCTTCCTTGTAATAGCCAGCATTATTTCTTTGGAATTATCGCCACCGTTAGCCGGCTTATACAAACGAGTTTTTCGTCTTCACCGATGATTCTAATATCCCACACGTGCGTCGATTTTCCTATATGAAGAGCAGTAGCAACGCCAGTGACAAACCCTTTTCTTGCACTGCGAATATGGTTTGCATTGATCTCAATCCCTACACAAATAAATGCCGATTGGTCAATTACTAATGCTGAAGCAATACTACCAAGTGTTTCCGCAAGAACACAGGAAGCACCACCGTGCAATAGTCCATAAGGCTGGTTCGTGCGGTGATCGACAGGCATTCGAGCCTTCAAATAATCTTCGCCTATTTCCATAAACTCAATACCAATATGTTCACTCATGGTATCTCTTCCAAGTACCGTCAGATTTTCGACCTTAAAATCATTCCTAGACCAGATCATGAAGGATTTGTTGTTTGTGGTTTGTGGTTTTGTAATTTCCTCGCTGCTATTTTGTGATTAGTGATTTTTTGGTTTGTCTCGATAGTTTTTTAATGGCAGGTCTCCAGTAAGCGATTAAACAGGTACATAATAACCACCAACTACAAACAACAAACCCCTAACCACTCCCCTGCTTCTCAAACCTTCCATTCATAATTGAATGTGCAACAGCAGGTGGCAGGAACTGTGTTGCATCACCTCCATTCCTGATAACATCTCTTACCAGCGTTGAGGCCACCGAGGTATATTGTGGTAGACAAGTAAAAAAAACTGTTTCAATATTATAGTCGAGACTGCGGTTCATATCGGCGATGGCTTTCTCATATTCAAAATCGTTTACATAACGAATGCCGCGTAGAATAAAATTTGCTCCTACCCTTTTACAGCAGTTGATAGTAAGTCCATCATAAATCACTGCCTCAACATTTGGATTGTTATTATATATCTCGTTGATCCAGCCCATTCTTTGATCTTCCGAGAACATGGGCACTTTATTGGCATTACGTCCGATCCCTATGATCAACTTATCGAATAGAGGAATCGCCCGGTCTATGATATCGATATGACCAATAGTGATAGGATCAAAGGTGCCAGGAAATAACGCAATGCGTTGCATGGTTAACTATTTAAATGTTCGCGGTGCAAACTTATTGGATGATCAGTTGTTCATCTCTCTTCCACCCGAAAGAAGATAGAGCACAGCCATCCTGACTGCTAGCCCATTTTCAACCTGCTGCAAAATGATCGATTGTTTACTGTCTGCAGCATCACTGTCCAATTCCACTCCACGATTGATGGGGCCAGGATGCATGATGACAATCTCCTTGCTTAAACTGTCGAGTAATTTCTTATTGATGCCGTAGGCCAAATTATATTCCCTTAACGAAGAGAACAATACCTGGTTCTGCCTTTCAAGCTGTATGCGTAACACATTGGCAACATCGCACCACTCGAGTGCTTTCCGAAGGTTATACTCTACCCGTACATCAAAAGCTTCCTGCATGTATTTGGGAATAAGCGTGGGAGGACCAGCCACGGTCACCTCCGCTCCCATTTTCTTGAGCAGATGAATATTGCTCAACGCAACTCTTGAGTGCATTATATCTCCGATAATGGCAACCCGTTTGCCTTCTAACGTTCCGAATTGTTCTCTGATAGAAAACGCATCCAGCAAGGCCTGCGTGGGATGCTCATTGATACCGTCACCTGCATTGATAATGGCCGCAGGAATATGTTGTGCCAGGAAGTGAGGAGCGCCACTTGCACTATGCCGCATCACTACCATATCCACTTTCATTGATAAAATATTATTCACTGTATCCAATAGTGTCTCCCCTTTGGATACCGAAGAAGCACTTGCAGTGAAATTGATCGTATCCGCACTTAGCCGTTTTTCAGCCAGCTCAAAAGATATTCTGGTGCGCGTTGAGTTTTCAAAAAACAAGTTAACGATCGTAACGTCGCGCAAAGACGGCACCTTTTTAATCGGTCTCTGTAAGACTTCCTTAAAAGTTTGAGCAGTATCTAAAATAGTTTGAATGTCTTGCGGAGTAATATCCCTGATGCCGAGAAGGTGTTTAACTGAAAGTCGCATTTCGGGGATCGAAGATAAAGGAAAATTAAGAATAGCTGGAACAATCAGCGATACTTGGTTGCTGAAGATTTATACCAATGTTACCTCATCCCGGCCATCACGCTGTTTCCAAAAAACCTTTACTTTCTGAGACACAATTGAATCAATTGCTTTCCCTACATAGTCGGGTTGAATAGGCAACTGCCTGCTGAAGCGCCTGTCTATGAGGATACACAATTCCACCTTTGAGGGTCGTCCAAAATCGAGCAGAGCGTCTAAAGCCGCCCGAATTGTACGGCCAGTGTACAATACATCATCAATTAAGATGACGTTTTTATTTTCTACAGTGAATGGAATGTCGGTGTGATTCGGAATATGTAACTCTTTGCGGATATCATCGCGGTAAAACGTAATATCCAGCTTACCATATTGAATTTTGTTTGGAGAAACCAACTGATTGAGCTGCTGCACCACCTGGTCCGACACAAATATTCCGCGAGGTTGAATACCAATCAACACAGTATTTTCAAGATCAATATGATTTTCCAGGACCTGGTGGCTGAGCCTCTTGATTGTAATTGCCAGTTGTTGCTCGTTCAATACTGTTTTCAAGAAATAATTTTTATAAAAATAAGCATCGCTTACCAATTAAAAAACCATTCCGCGCAGAGCCCTTAAACGAGTCGATCAAACCGATCGATTTGTTTTGCTTGAACTCTGCGTGAAATGGTCACAAAATTATTTCTAGCGCTACTTGCGATATTCGCTCACCTTAAACTGATAAAACACGCCGAATTGAAAAACGCGATTGGTATTCTTGTTACCGGGTGCATCATTAATGTTACTGATTCCATGATTATAACGTGCATCAAAGCCAAGTCCTTTTCTTGTTACATAGCTTGCCCCAAATGACCATGCGAAATCAGGTGTCTTGTAGCTGTCGTCAACGTCAGTTTCTGTGTCATTCACTTTGTACTTCGCGCTCATAAGTACACCAAGTTGCGGACCGGTTTGTAGGCGGAAACCGGAACCTGTCATGAATTGAAGTAAAACAGGAACGTTAATGTAGTGCAGCTTTGTTTTGTACTCAGCATTATTTGTAGATCTTTCAGCTCCCTGGTTAGAATACATGAGCTCAGGCTGAAGTGCAAAATGTTCGGACAGATGGATATGAGCGAGACCACCAAGATGAATTCCAACTTTTGAATCCGGATCAGATCCATGTTGGACGTCGATATTCGCTACATTGATCCCGCCTTTAATTCCCCAATGGGGATGCTGCGCCTGTGTTAACAAAACGGCACAAATTGAGGCAATTACTAAAAAGAGCTTTTTCATATATGTTTTTTTAAGGTTTCAGACTTAAACACTCCGTGAGTGTAGAATTGAATAAGCATTATAAAAACTATGCCATCTGATACCATTAAAAAAGGAAAAAGGCGCAAGGAGATAATAATGACCTCTTTGCGCCTTCGAATGTTCGAAATGATTTCTTATGGCTCCGCCTGGAAGGAATAATGGTAGTCCACGGGTGGGTTAAACGTTTCCTTTATTGTCCTTGCACTAAGCCACCGATAAAGATTCAATATAGACCCAGCTTTATCATTAGTGCCGCTTGCCCTTGCTCCTCCGAAAGGTTGTTGTCCTACTACTGCCCCTGTTGGTTTATCATTGATGTAAAAATTACCGGCAGCATGCCGTAGTTTGTGAATGGCCAATTCAATGGCTTCCCGATCCTGGGCGATTATTGCCCCTGTTAATGCATATGGCGAAGTGGCATCAACGAGCTCTAACGTTTCGGCGAATTTTTCCGCATCATAGATATATACAGTTAGCACAGGTCCAAAAATCTCTTCACACATCGTGATATATTTCGGATCAGTTGCTTCAATAACAGTCGGATCAATAAAAAATCCTTTGCTCTTATCTGTATTTCCTCCGACCCAAATTTTTACTGAAGAATCGTTTTTAGCTTTGTCAATGTAGCTTTTGATTTTATCAAAACTTCTCTCGTCAATAACCGCGTTGATGAAGTTGCTAAAATCTTCCACCGTTCCCATCTTAAAGCTTTTCACTCCTTCAATCAATTTGCTCTTAACAGCGTCAGCGATATTGGAAGGTATGTAAGCTCTTGACGCCGCAGAACATTTCTGACCCTGAAACTCGAACGCGCCCCGCAACAATGCGGTTACAACTACGTCGGGATTAGACGATTTGTGAGCAATTACAAAATCTTTTCCACCCGTTTCACCTACAATACGTGGATAAGATTTATAATTTCCTACGCTTTCCCCAATCGCTTTCCACATACCGTTGAATACACCTGTAGAACCAGTAAAATGAACGCCTGCAAAATCCCGATGGCCGAGGCAGACCCTGCCAATCGTGGGACCATCCACATAAATAAGGTTGATTACTCCATCAGGCAGCCCTGCTTCTTTTAAAATCCTCATGAACATCTGGGCAGAATAAATCTGCGTGTTTGCTGGTTTCCATACTACCACATTGCCACACATCGCTGCCGATGTGGGAAGGTTGCCGCCTATTGCAGTAAAGTTGAACGGAGTGATTGCAAGTACAAAGCCTTCCAGCGGACGATACTCCAACCGGTTATGCATACCCACGGAACTGATCGGCTGCTGTTTGTAAATCTCACTTAAGAAATGAATGTTGAAGCGAAGGAAATCGATGATTTCACAAGCACTGTCTATTTCTGCCTGGTATACATTTTTACTTTGTCCAAGCATTGTAGTACCGTTCATATAAGGACGATACCTGGTCGAGATGAGATCCGCTGCCCTCAAAAAAATATTTGCCCTGGTTTCCCATTGCATATTCGCCCAAGCTTCACGCGCGGCTAACGCCGCCTCGATCGCCTGGTTAACATGCGATTCGTTTCCTGCATGAAAATGCGCTAATGTGTGTGAAATCTCATGTGGTGGATGGATAGGTTTTTTATCACCAGTCCGCACTTCTTCACTGCCGATGTACATGGGTATATCCATCTCGTGCGACTTCAACTCGCCTAATACTCTCTTTAAACTTTCCCTTTCTTTTGAACTTGGTGCATAAGAAAGAACAGGTTCATTCACAGGCATCGGGTAATCGAAATATCCTAACATGGTTTGTGATTGTAATTCATTATAAATTGTGGGTTGTCAGTGGTGAATGGTCAATGGTGAATTGCAAATTATTCACGATTCACAATGCGTCGTTCATTATTCATTGTTCATTATTCACTATTCATTGTTCATTATTCATTGTCCCACCATTTCTTTCTCCATCATTAAATACGCTTTAATAAAACCGTCCAACTCACCGTCCATGACAGGGCCTACATTTCCTACTTCATAGTCTGTGCGATGGTCCTTGATCATTTTATAGGGATGGAAAACATATGAGCGTATCTGTGATCCCCATTCAATTTTTTTCTTTGAAGAGTTGGCTGCATTCTTCACAGCTTCACGCTTGCGCATTTCCTCCTCGTAGAGGCGGCTCTTTAACATCGTCATTGCTTTCTCACGGTTTTCGCCCTGTGTTCTTGCCTGCTGACATTCAACTATAATCCCTGAAGGCTTATGGGTTAAACGTACTGCCGTTTCCACCTTGTTTACATTTTGGCCGCCGGAACCTCCGCTTCGGAAGAATGCCCATTCTATGTCGCCAGGATTAACTTCAATTTCAATGGTATCGTCAATCAACGGATACACATATACTGAGGCAAAGGAGGTATGTCTTCGTGCATTGCTATCAAACGGAGAAATTCGTACTAGCCGGTGTACGCCGCTTTCAGCTTTCAAAAATCCATAAGCAAAGGGGCCGTCGAATTGCAAGGTAGCACTTTTGATTCCGGCTCCTTCGCCGTCCTGAAGGTCTAATTGTGTAACTGACCATCCCTGCTTATCACCATACATCCGGTACATCCGCATGAGCATCTCAGCCCAGTCCTGGCTTTCTGTGCCACCCGCGCCTGAATTGATTTGCAAGATAGCCGGCAGCTCGTCTTCCGGCTGATTCAGCGTGCTCTTAAATTCAGCCTCTTCGATCAGCAGCTGTGCCTTTTCGTAAGCTTCCTTTACTTCTTCTTCGTTGGCCTCACCTTCTTTCCAAAAGTCAAACAGCACGGCGAAATCTTCGACGCCAGATTCGACCTGCTCGTAAAGTCTTACCCAATATTCGTTTAGCTTAATATCTTTCAGGATTTGAGTGGCGCGGCCATTGTCGTTCCAGAAACCCTCGGCCAGTGTAAGTTGCTTATCCTGCGCTATTTTATCACGACGGTTAGCGACGTCAAAGAAACCTCCCCAGGACCACTACACGGTCCCTCATAACTTTCAGTTGTTCTTGTGTCATAGGGCGCAAAAGTAATTTGAAAATTTGAAAATTTGAAAATTGAGGCGTTAATGTGCTAATTAGCTAATTTGATAATTTGCTCATTTGCACAATAGTTAATCGGCTCATCAGCTAAACAGCTTCTTTATGTATCTCGGATGTAAAATGAAATTCGATAGCTGGGTTATTGGTTCTTTCAGTGTTTAGGAACCATTCGCTTTGAGCGAGGTACACCAGGTAGCCGTCTTTGTCGACGGCGATATTTGAGGATTTGAAACGTGTGAATTCATCCAGTTTCCTCGGATCATTACTCGTGATCCAGCAGGCCTTATAGTAAGGTACGGTATTGAATTGCACCGATGCACCGTACTCGTGTAATAATCGATACTGAATAACTTCAAACTGCAGCTCTCCTACGCATCCAATGATCTTTTTATTTCCACCATGTTGTGTAAATAATTGGGCAACTCCTTCATCAGTCAATTGCATCAATCCTTTTTCAAGTTGCTTCGTTTTCATGGGATCTTTATTAACGACTTCCTTAAATATTTCCGGTGAAAACGAAGGAATGCCTGTGAAATAAAACTCTTCTCCTTCCGTAAGGGTATCACCAATTTTAAAGTTTCCCGTGTCGAATAAACCGACTACGTCTCCTGGATAGGCTTCTTCGATCACATCTTTATCTCGCGCCATGAAAGTATAAGGATTGCTGAAACGAACATCCTTATCCAATCTAACATGATGAAAATATTTATTGCGCTCAAACTTACCGGAGCACACGCGAAGAAACGCAATGCGATCCCTGTGTTTCGGATCGAGATTGGCATGTATCTTAAAAATAAAACCACTGAACCTGTCTTCGTTAACATCCACCTTCCTTATCGACGTTTCCCTGCTTCGTGGAATGGGCGCGATCCGGATAAATGTGTCGAGCATTTCCTTCACACCGAAATTATTGATGGCGCTTCCGAAGAAAACCGGCGCAATCCTTCCCGCCAGGTATTGATCAACATCCACTTCGCCATAAACACCGTCTATTAATTCAACATCTTCTCTTAAAGCCTCGGCATCTTTCTCACCCAACTTACTCTCCAGCATTTTATTTTTCAGATCAGTAATCTGTATACTGTCTTCATCAGACGCTTTGGTGTTTGCCGTAAATAACAACAGGTTTTTATCGTGCAGGTTATAAACTCCCTTAAAGTCCTTGCCACTATTGATCGGCCAGGTCATAGGATGGAGCGAGATCTTTAGTTCCTTTTCTATTTCTTCCAAAAGATCAAAGCGATTCTTACCGTCACGATCCATTTTATTGATAAAGACGATCACCGGTGTATCACGCATACGACAAACTTCCATCAGCCGCCGTGTTTGCGCCTCTACTCCATTCACGCTGTCAATGACCAGAATTACGCTATCTACTGCAGTTAGCGTTCTGTAAGTATCTTCAGCGAAATCTTTGTGACCGGGCGTGTCGAGGAGATTTACAAGAATACCCTTGTATTCAAAGCTCATTACAGAAGTAGCAACAGAGATACCCCTCTGCCGTTCAATCTCCATGAAATCGCTGGTGGCGTGTTTTTTTATCTTATTGCTTTTAACCGCTCCCGCGACCTGGATTGCACCTCCAAACAACAGAAACTTTTCAGTAAGTGTAGTTTTTCCTGCGTCGGGGTGGGATATGATCGCAAAAGTCCTACGTTTATTTATTTCGTTAATATATTTCATGATTTCGAGGCGCAAATGTAAGAAAAAAGACGCCAGCGAACTGTTCTGAGTTTTGAGTTCTAGCTAGTATTGGGTTCTGAGTTCTGGGTAGTTATGGTTGCTGCGGTTCTGCGTTGTGCGTTCTGAGTTCTGGGTTCAGCTTTTCTTCTGCTGTTTTGCCCATGTATCCTTTAAGGTTACCGTTCTGTTAAAAACAATCTTGCTGGCACTAGTGTCTTTATCCAGGCAGAAATATCCCTTGCGGATAAACTGGTAACGCTCATCGAATTTCGCATTCACCAGGGCGGACTCGGCATAAGCCTGTTTGATTACCTGTAATGATTCCGGATTGATATGATCTTTAAAATCACCCTCTTCAACAGCAGGATTTTCTACTTTGAAGAGCCGGTCGTATAATCTTATTTCAATCGTCTTTGCATCTGCAACGCTTACCCAATGCAACGTTCCTTTCACATTGATTCCTGAAGCATCTGAACCGCTCCTGCTTTCTGGAATATAGCTGCAACGCAATTCAACAACATTTCCATCAGTGTCCTTTATTACTTCATCGCACTTAATGATGTAAGCACTTTTTAACCGTACTATTTGTCCGGGCGCCAGCCGGAAATATTTTTTGGGTGGATTTTCCATGAAGTCCTCCCGTTCGATATATAACTCGCGTGAAAAGGGAATGTCCCGCATTCCGGCCGATTCATCTTCGGGATTTTCATCGCTTTGAACATTTTCAGTCTGCCCTTCAGGATAATTGTTGATCACAATTTTAAGAGGATCAAAAACCACCATTCGGCGCAGCGCAATTTTGTTAAGATCTTCGCGCACACAAAATTCCAGTAGTCCCACCTCAATCAAATTTTCACGCTTCGCAACGCCTATCTTGTCGCAAAAGTCACGGATCGATACAGGCGTATATCCCCTTCTTCTGAATCCACTGAGGGTTGGCATGCGGGGATCGTCCCATCCTTCAACAAACTTCTCATTGACCAGTTCAAGAAGTTTTCGCTTACTCATGATAGTATAACTTAAGTTAAGCCTGGCAAACTCATATTGCCTGGAAGGAAAAATTTCCAGGTTTTCAATCAACCAATCATACAACTCGCGATGAGGAATAAACTCAAGGGTACAAATGGAGTGGGTCACATTTTCAATGGAGT
The DNA here is from genome assembly GCA_036742645.1 of Flavitalea sp. GTDB lineage: Bacteria > Bacteroidota > Bacteroidia > Chitinophagales > Chitinophagaceae > Flavitalea. The sequence goes on along the minus strand of DAINQQ010000023.1, from coordinate 5,213 downwards.
CGCTTTGGCCGTGAGCGAAATCATACATCGGATATATGCACCATTTGTTCCCCGTGCGATGATGATCCGCATGTTTGATACGGTATAATACAGGATCCCTCATTAGCATATTGGGATGTTTCATATCGATCCTGCCCCTTAGGGTTCGGCTACCATCGGGAAACTCTCCATTCTTCATCCCTTCAAAAAGCGTAATATTCTCGTCTTGTGACCGGTTCCGGTTTGGACTGTCTTTGCCGGGCTCCGTCGGTGTGCCCTTCATGGCTGCGATTTCTTCGGAGCTGGAATCATCAACATAAGCCAGACCTTTTTTGATAAGCTTTTGCGCGTATTCGTACAGGGTATCGAAATAATCAGATGCGTACAATTCATTTTTCCACTGAAATCCCAACCACTGTACATCCTCTTTAATGCTCTCGACGTATTCAGTTTCCTCGGTTGTGGGATTGGTATCATCAAAACGGAGATTTGTATAGCCTCCATATTTTTTTGTAAGGCCGAAATTCAAACAGATACTTTTCGCGTGGCCGATATGCAAATAGCCATTCGGTTCGGGCGGAAAACGGGTAATAATCTGCTTATACCTGCCATTTTTAAGATCCTCTTCTACTATCTCTTCAAGGAAATTCAAGCTACGTTCTTCGCTCATGCTGACTGTATTTTTTAAGGTAGGCAAAGGTACACCTAAGAAAAATAATGATAGTACTAACTTCTTGAAATATACTATTCTCGGCGCTTATGGTCAATTGCCGGTCGCAATTCCCAGCCCTATACAAACCTTTGCGTTTTCGCGCCTTTGCGGGCAAATTTCCTCGCCGGAATTAAAGCTTCTCAAAACAGCCGGCAAAGAATGGTAAAGTCGCCTATTATAAATCCCACACACCAAACAACAATTGATAAAAAAGAAAATAAAGCCACATATGCAAGCTTTTTTACCAAATCCCATTTTGTTTGAATCAATACAACAAACAAAATTGCGATGAGACTGAAGAGTCCAAGGCCGAAATAAAATCCATTACCCCACTCGCAAGAATAAGGACCGCAAATAACTGCTGCGATCAGTTGAAGCAGAAAAATGATGCCTATCAGGATAAATAACTTCTTCATTTCAAGGGCTGTAAAATATTCTTTATTGCAATCACGGTTATTATTTGGTTGCCTGTTGTTCATCTTTCGGAAGCTGGAGATTCAGTTTCAACTCATCCACATCCATCTCATGTTCAATTTGCCTGATTGCATTATCACTGAATTCCCCTTCCTTATGCAATCTTATCAGCAGCTCACGTTGAAATCTCTTAATTTCTAACTGAGCGTTTAGCATTGGATCAGTGGGCAAAACAGGTGTTTCATCATTCTGTCGCTTTGCCACTTTGTGAATTCGGATTTCCCTCGTGAGGTTATTAATAGATTGGGAATATTTCTCCTTCAGCCGATCCAGTATTTTTGGATCAACTTCCATGGAAAACTCATGCTCAAGAAATTGAAGGGTATTATTTGCAATGTATAATTGTAATTCCTTCCCCTCCTGGTCCATGTTTGACTGTGGCTTGATCCCAAGCAAACGTATCAGCAGTGGCAATGACAATCCCTGTACTACGAGTGTGATAAAGATGACCATGAAAGCTAGAAAAATGATTGAATTTCTTTGCGGAAAAGCGCTACCATTTAGTAGGGTCAGTGGTATCGCCAACGCTGTCGCTAATGATATAACACCTCTCGTGCCCGTCCAGGCAACGATCAGCACATTTTTCCATGTTTGTTCGTTATCATCTGCCACCAGGGATCCGGCACCCTTTTTTTTGAAAATTTTATTTTGGTAAGCTCCCGCGAACACCCACACGATCCGAACAAGGATGGTGACAAGACTTATCAGTAAACCATATCCAAGAATTTTATAGAATGGGACATTACCCAGGCCTCTAATAATGTAAGGAACCTGGAGGCCAATCAGAATAAATACAAAACCGTGTAACAGAAAAACAAGTGTATCCCATACTATCCTTGTCCGCATACGGGTCTGGAAAGTGAACACCTCCGGGGAACGCCAGGAAATGATCAATCCGGAACTGACAACCGCCAGGATTCCAGAGACATGAAATTGCTCAGCAGCCAGATATGACACAAACGGCGACAACAAAGTAAGGCTTGTTTCTACCACTGAGTTATTCTTTATCTTTTTATGGGCCAGCACAAACAAGTAACCGATTACTATGCCGACAAAAATGCCTGCTCCGGCAACCCATAAGAATTGCAAGCCTGCTTTCCAAAGTACAAAGCTTCCTGTTGTTACCGCCCCTACCGCATACCGGTATGCTATCAGAGCAGAAGCATCGTTTACCAGGCTTTCTCCTTCAAGTATGGTGACTACTTTTTTATTCAATCCCAAACCCTTTATGATGCCGCTTGCAGCCACTGCATCGGGTGGAGAAACTATTGCGCCCAGCACGAAAGCCAGGGGCCAGGTGAATTCAGGAATGAGATAGTATGCCGCAGCACCAACAGCAAACGTTGTAAAAAATACGAGTGTGATCGCCAACGCGGAAATAGGCCTTATAGAAGTTCTGAATTCATGCCAGGAGGTCCTGGCGGCAGCATCGTATAACAGTGGTGGCAGAATAACGAGAAAAACCACTTCCGGATTTAAAGCAAGATCGGGTAATACGGGAGTAAATCCAATAACCAGGCCTGCACCCATTAACATTATCGGGTGTGGAATTTTAATTCTATCAGACACTGCCATCAGGGAAATGAGGATGGCCATTATGAACACAATTATCTTAAAATTTTCCATGCGCCCAATCTACGGAAAAGGTAGGAAGTGCTTTTAGGCAATGAATAATTAACAATGAACAATAAAAAATGAACAATGAATAATAAAAAACGACCACTGAGGATTGACCATTCAACATTGACCACTCACTACTCACTACTCACGACTGGGGCCCTTTTATCTCTCATCGTAAAAACCATTATTTTTGTCCATCAATATTTTTCATGTTTGAACTGTTATTCGAAAAATTCGACGAAAAAATTCAATTAACCGATGAGGAGAAGCAGGTCTGCAAGTCTTTCTTTATCCCAAAGAAGCTACGCAAGAAACAATATTTACTTCAGGAAGGGGATGTATGCAAATACGGAGCTTTTGTAGAGAAAGGTTTTTTACGATGTTATACGACTGATGACAAAGGAAACGAACATATGCTGCAATTTGCTTTCGAAGGCTGGTGGATGGCAGACCAGTACAGTTTTCTTACCAGTACACCGTCAAGATATAACATAGATGCAATGGAAGATTGTGAACTGTTATTAATTACCAGAGATGCCGAGGAGAATATGATGCAAACGGTGCCCAAGCTTGAACGTTATTTTCGGGTGCTGTTGCAGAATAGCCTGATTGCAACTATCAAACGGCTTGAAAGTTCTCTTAATGATACCGCTGAAGAAAAATACAACCGTCTTCTCAAAAACTGTCCTACAGTCGCCGAGCGTGTACCTCAACACATGCTGGCTTCTGCAATCGGCATAACACCGGAAACACTGAGCCGTATCCGAAAACAAATGTCTCTTCGTAAATCGCCTTCTTAATCCCTTTCACTTTTTTTTAACGTCCGCCTCGCATTGACTTATGTCAATGCCATTTCTTGATTTGTCACAATGGACAAACTTTTCTCCGTTGCTAGCTTTGTGTGACTAAAACGAGGTATCGGTCGACAGTGTTAGAGTTGATTAAACAAAAAAAAAGCACGATGAAAGTAGAAATATGGTCTGACATTATGTGTCCGTTCTGCTATATAGGAAAAAGACAACTTGAAAAAGGGCTTGACGCATTTGCTCAGAAGGAGCAGGTTGAAATCAAATGGCGAAGCTTTCAACTTGATCCGGGCATGCAATACGAACCAGGGAAAACAATTCACCAGGTACTGGCAGAAAAGAAAGGGCTGACTATTGATCAGGCAAAACAGCTCAACAATCGCGTTAGCAATTCCGCAAAAGAACTTGGGTTGGAATATAACCTGGATAAAGCAACTCCTGCCAATACATTTCACGCACACAGGCTTTCACACCTGGCTGCGCAATTTGATTTACAGGATCAAATGGAAGAGCGCCTCTTCAGGGCTTACTTCACAGAGGGAAAAAATATCGGTGACATAGCTACTTTATTTGAGTTAGCTGTGGAGGCTGGTTTACCCGAAGATGACACACGCGAAACGCTCGAAACAAATTCCTACTCAACTGAGGTCAACGACGACATTAAGGAAGCGGGCCAGATCGGAATTCGAGGCGTTCCGTTCTTTCTGATAGATAACAAGTATGCAATATCCGGGGCACAGGCCGCAGGCCTTTTCACACACACATTAGATACAGCCTGGAAAGAAATTGAGGAAGAAAATACAGCCCTTGAAGCTACTTCCTGCACAATAGATCGCAATTGCTAACAGTATCCAGAACAAAAATCAATCAAACATTAAAAATAAAAACCATGACAACAACAAAGTGGTCCATAGACCAATCACATTCAGAAATTCAGTTTAAGGTAAGACACCTGATGGTATCGTACGTCACCGGACAGTTTACACAATTCAACGCTACGGTGGAAACAAAAGGCGATGATTTCACAACAGCAAAGGTGAATTTCACAGCAGATGTAAATTCAATTTCAACACATAATGAACAACGCGACGCGCATTTAAAAAACAACGATTTTTTTGACGCAGACAATCATCCTGAATTGAAATTCGAAAGCGATAAGATCGAAAAAATTACTGACGAAGAGTATAAAATAGAAGGCATCTTAACGATCCGCGGGATCAGTAAAAAGGTCATCCTCACAGCAGAATACGGAGGCATCATGATCGATCCATGGGGCAACACACGGACGGGCTTTACTATTGCAGGAAAGATAAACCGTAAAGATTTCGGAGTAAGCTTTGGAATGGTTTCAGAAACAGGAGGAGTATTATTAGCTGAGGAAGTAAAAATCAGTGCAAATGCAGAATTTGTAAAGGAAACAAAACATGAAACAGTAGCGGCCTAATTGAGAGTTTTTGAAAGCGTTGTTATATGAGTAGCCCTTTGTGTCCATCAAGACATAAAGGGCTACTTGCATTAGTACTCTTTCGTTAGTCCTGCTATGGTGCGATTATGTTGTCGACGACACAAGCAAACGCCCAATTGCATCCTGGACAGGCCCCGTCGTGGAAAAAGATTTGCTC
>DAINQQ010000022.1:31576-40626 GCA_036742645.1 Flavitalea sp. | reverse complement strand
CCAAAATCCGAACGTTTGAATTCCAAGCCTGCAACTAACATTTTCCCGGTATTAATTTATTGTGCATCCAAATCAAATCACATTAGCATGAAGCAATTCCATCTATTGAAAGTGAAAAAGTTTACCTGGTTCTTATTAGCTGCCTGTACTGTTATCGTTCAGTTATCATTTGTGGGTTCCAAAAAAACTTTCGGCTCCGGTAATGTTACCGTTCATGATACGACCGCCGAGACCGTGGGAGAAAATGCGTCGTCATTCAGCGCGGCAAGTTCGTTTGTAGTGAAGAGTCTCGCTGTATACGACAGCCTTCATCTGGCGGACCAGGGCTTATCCGAAAGTGTATTTGAGATGGCGCTGAAAGGAATGGACAAGCTCCTGCAGTCTGGAATTACACAGAAAGATAACATTATAGCGATCGCAGATTTTAGCCAGCCCTCTACCAACCAGCGCCTTTACATCGTAGACCTTGACAATTACGAACTGAAGTTTCGCACCTGGGTTGCACATGGCAAAAGATCTGGCGCTGAAATGGCCAGTCAGTTTTCAAATAAGATATCCTCTAACCAGAGTAGTCCTGGTTTTTACGTAACGGGCTCCACCTACCAGGGGAAGCATGGTTATTCCCTGAAACTGGAAGGTGTGGAAACAGGCATCAACGACAACGCCGGTCGCAGGGCGATTGTAATACACGGTGCTGATTATGTCAATCCGAATATTATTCCTAAGCTTGGTTATATAGGACGCAGCCAGGGATGTCCTGCAATCCCGATGAATCTTCATCGCCCAGTCATTGATCAATTAAAAGATGGCGCATGCCTCTTCATTTATTCACCTGCAGACAGCTACGTTAAAAAATCAAGTTTAATTAGCTGATCTTATTCACATTGTTTAAAAAAGCTGGTTATAAAAAACCAACCTCCTCCAATGCCTAACATCTATCTTTGGCGCTAATAAAATCTGTATGCTGAAGGTTGGCATTTTTGGAGTTGGGCATCTTGGTAAGTTTCATCTCAACAACTGGAAAGAAATAAAACAGGTTGAACTCGTTGGCTTTTACGATCCGAACGACGTTGCCGCGCAGGAAGTATCACAGAAATATCAGTTGGCAAGATTTCTTGATCCGGGCGCTTTAATGGATGCGGTAGATGCAATCGACGTTGTTGCGCCAACAAATTATCATTTTGACCTCTGCAAACTTGCTATCCGCAAAGGAAAGCATGTGTTCGTAGAGAAACCTCTTGCGAATACAATGGATGAGGCAAGAGAATTATTAAAACTTACAAAGGAATCAAATATAAAATTCCAGGTCGGTCATGTTGAACGGTTCAATCCCGCGTTTTTGTCAGTGAAGGATCTGGACCTTCATCCCATGTTTATTGAGGTTCATCGTCTCGCTCAATTCAATCCCCGTGGAACCGAGGTTAGCGTTATCCTTGATCTTATGATTCATGACATCGATATCATCTTAAGTCTTGTTAAAAGCGAAGTGAAAGCCATTTCCTCGAACGGCGTGGCGGTGATGACTGAAACACCTGATATAGCGAACGTTCGTATCGAATTCAACAACGGTTGTGTAGCTAACCTGACTTCCAGCCGCATTTCGATGAAGAAAATGCGTAAAATGCGTTTATTCCAAAAGGACGCATATATAGGAATCGATTTTCTGAACAAGAAGACGGAAGTAATTAAGCTTAAAACCGGCCCCGATATCGACGTCTTTTCGTTTGACCTGGAGACTCCCGACGGCGGCAAAAAGACCATCTCCGTATCGAATCCACCTGTTCCGGAAACAAATGCAATTAGATTAGAGTTAGAAAAATTTTGTGACGCCATCATTAATAACACCCCTACCATAGTGTCGGAAGTGGACGGGTACAGGGCTATGGACGTAGCTCACCAGATCCTTCAGAAAATAAAAAACAATAGTATCATTGCCTGATCTAAATGCCATCGTCTAATCGCATCCATAGTGCCTGGTATCTGTTAAGTGATTATGCCGCCGGAATTCTGTCGTGGTTGACGCTCTATTTTGTGCGAAAATATCTTGCGTTCTTAATCACCGTTAACAATGTTGTCTATCTTGACAAACGTTTTTGGTGGGGAATGGCGTTGTTACCCATCGCATGGGTGATATTTTATGCTATGGTTGGTTCTTACGGCTCATTATACAAGAAGTCGAGACTGAATGAGCTCACATTGACTTTCGTCTGCAGCATGATCGGTTGTACGCTTATCTTTTTTCTCATTGTCATCAACGACCCCAATCCCGGGTACACTTATTACTATAAGACCTTCTTTAGTTTTTTAACTGGTCATCTTCTTTTCACCTGGATAGGAAGATCATATATTCTCAGCCGTGTGAAGAAGCAAATAAACAAGGGAGTTATCCGGTTTAATACTCTACTTGTCGGGGGTAATGCCGTAGCTTCCAAAATTTTCAAAGAAACAAAGGCGGGCCTGAGATCAGGAGGATACCATTATACCGGTTTTATCGCTAACGATCGAAACACGAACGGAATAGCAGAGCACCTGGAGAATTATGGACTGCTTGCCACGATGGAAAAAGTGATTGATGATAAAAATATCCGGCTTGTAGTAATAGCTCTTTCTAAATCAGAAAAGGATCAAATCGAAAAAATTGTAGACGTGTTGAGTGAAAAGGATGTCGAAATCAAAATCGTTCCCAACTCCCTCGATATCCTTTCCGGATCGGTAAAAATGACAAATGTATTTGGAGCCATTCTATCGGATATCAAAACAGGTTTGATGCCTCCGTGGCAGCAGAACATCAAACAGGTCATCGATGTCCTGATAGCTGGATTGGGTCTCATTGTGTTGGCGCCGTTATTTTTATATATTACGATTAGGTTAAAATTGTCGTCTCCCGGGTCGGTAATCTATTCACAGGAAAGAATTGGTTATAAGGGAAGGAAATTTTTTATTCACAAGTTCCGTTCTATGTACCAGGATGCTGAAAAGGACGGTCCACAACTTTCTTCGGCAAACGATGAGAGGATTACAAAGTGGGGACGGACAATGCGAAAGTGGAGACTAGATGAATTGCCACAGTTGTGGAATGTTTTAAAAGGAGATATGAGCCTCGTAGGTCCTCGGCCGGAACGTGCCTTTTACATTGCAGGAATTCTGCAGCATACGCCGTATTTCAAATACCTGTTGAAAGTAAAACCGGGCATCACTTCCTGGGGAATGGTGCAATTTGGATATGCCGAAAATGTTGAACAGATGGTTGAGCGGATGAAGTATGACCTGATCTATATTGAGAATATCTCCCTGGCGCTCGATCTTAAGATCATGATACATACTTTGCGGATCATCTTTCTTGGAAAAGGACGTTAACTCATCAATCGATTACAGCTTACCATGAAGAAAATAAGTTTCATTATTGCCTGCGTTTTATCTCTGAATAGTCTTGCGCAAACCGGATACTGGCAACAGGAAGTGAACTATACGATATCAGTAACCCTGAATGATAAAACGAATAGTCTTAAAGGAGATATTTCCCTCGAATATATCAATCACTCGCCGGACACACTTTCGTTCATTTTCGTTCATTTGTGGCCAAACGCATATAAAAATGAAACGACCGCGTTAGCTGCGCAATTGTTGGCCGATAAAGAAAACAAGCAAAAATTGAACAACGCTCAAAGAGGGTTTATAGATAGTCTGAGGTTCACCGTTGATGGAAACACTGTTGCTGTTGAACCTGACGCACAAAATATTGACGTTGCTAAATTGAACCTGTCATCCCCACTGCTGCCGGGGAAAACGATTGTGATCGCAACGCCTTTTTATGTCAAGCTTCCGTCTTATTTCTCACGGTCAGGTTACGACCAGCAACAATATATGGTGTGTCAATGGTATCCCAAGCCCGCGGTGTATGATCGAAAGGGCTGGCATGCGTTTCCATATCTCGACCAGGGCGAGTTTTACAGCGAATTTGGATCCTTCAAAGTATCTATAACAGTTCCATCTGCTTATGTTGTTGGAGCTACCGGCACTCTACAAACGCAGGACGAACTTGCAAGATATAAAGCGATTGGCGCGCAGAATTATAAGAATAAAAAAAGCGTCAGTAGTTATAAACCGGCGAATCAGGGAGAGGCTAAAACACTGGAATTTGCTGCCCAGAACGTGCACGATTTCGCCTGGTTCGCTGATAAAGATTTCATCATTCAATACGATACACTAGCACTGCCTTCAGGAAGTGTAGTGGATGTTTTTTCATATTACCAGCCAAATGGAAACAAAGAGTGGAATAACAGCGTGAGCTTTATTGAAGATGCAGTAACCCGCTATTCGAACTGGATTGGTGAATATCCATATCCAACAGTCGCGGCTGTTGAAGGCCCAAAGAACCTTTCGTCTGGAGGCATGGAATATCCCATGATCACGTTAATTACGAGCCCCGACGCAAAAAAAGAAGGACTCGATGCCGTGATTGCTCATGAGGTTGGCCATAATTGGTTTTATGGCGTACTTGCTTCGAACGAACGGGAGCATCCCTGGATGGACGAAGGGTTAAATACATATTTCCAGTTCAGATACGAAGCCGAAAAATACCGATCGAACAGTGTATTTGGGACGAGTTTACCGGAGGAAGTAAAAAAACTCCAGGCAGATGAATTTCTCGCAAGAATCATGTATGCTCTAAATTCACTACCAGCTAAGCCAGCGATCGAAACTCATTCTACATCATTTACCAATAAAGATGAATATGGCATCGTTGTATATCTGAAAACCGCGATCTGGATGTCCATACTTGAAGCATCTCTTGGTAAGGAAAATTTTCTCAACGGGTTGAAACAATATTATACTGATTGGAAATTCAGACATCCTTATCCTGAAGACTTGAAAATGTCGCTGGAAAAGGGAAGTAAACAAAATCTTGAATCGCTATTCGACCTCGTTAATAAAGAAGGGAATTTTCAATGATGTCTATGCTAACCGATAAATAACTGCTCATTTGAAACGTGCTTTTCTTTTTTGTTGCGGATTGCTGGCACAACTGCTGATGCTCGGTCAGCATTCATATTGGCAGCAGGAAACAAACTACACAATCGATGTGAGCTTGAACGATTCCAGTCACAGCCTTGATGGTTTTTTGAAACTGGAGTATATAAACCACTCACCTGATACTATTTCTTTTATTTGGTTTCATCTATGGCCTAACGCCTTCAAAAATGATCGTACAGCCTTCAGCGAACAGTTATTGCAAAACGGCCGCACTGATTTTTACTTTTCAGATAAAGAACAGAGGGGTTATATGAACCGCCTGGATTTCAGGACAAACAATTCTACACTCGAAACCGAAGATCACCCATCTTATATCGATGTGGTGAAAGTCCATTTGTCAAATCCTTTGTTACCTGGCGAGAAAATTGAGATCACTACTCCCTTCCACGTAAAGATTCCAAAAAATTTTTCCCGGGGAGGACGTACAGGACGATCGTACCAGATCACGCAATGGTATCCCAAACCAGCGGTGTATGATCGCAAAGGCTGGCATCCGATGCCATACCTGGACCAGGGGGAATTTTACAGTGAGTTCGGAAGTTTTGATGTTCGCATTACAGTTCCTAAAAGTTATGTGATAGCATCAACGGGCGAGTTACAGAACCCGGATGCTAACAATCAAGGGCCAATAACCGAAGCTTCGGAAAGCAGGAGTAATTCGTTGGATACACAAACGGCCAAATCGGGCGTAAAAAAACAGAATTCTACGAAAAAGACTGGCACAAGTAAGAAAACAGCTTCAAAATCGTCCAAGTCAAAATCCAAGGCTTCACCTTCTTCCATCAATAAAACACAACCAGTTTCATCGACCAGGCGCCAAGAGCCGGTTGAATATAAAACGCTTCAATACAAGCAAAGCAACGTGCACGACTTCGCATGGTTTGCCGATAAAAACTTTGTAGTGAAGCAGGACACCGTCCAACTTGCCTCAGGAAAAGTCGTTAATGCGTATTCTTATTACACTTCCCGAGATAATAAAGCCTGGCAAAATAGTATGCAGTATATAAATGATGCAATTCATTTCCGGTCTGCGACTCTGGGCGAATACCCTTATAAGACTATCAGCGTAGTAGAAGCAAAAATGGGTTTTGACGGCGGCATGGAATATCCTACTATCACGAGTATATCCGGTGCTAATGATGAAGTCACGCTTGAAGAAACAATCCAACACGAGGTAGGTCACAATTGGATGCAGGGAATTTTGGCGACAAATGAACGCGTTCATCCGTGGATGGATGAGGGTATCAATAGTTATTATGATGCCAGATATAATGAATGGAAATACGGTAAAAGAAGAAAGGTGGTCGACACCTGGATGCCGAAAAAGCTCCCTGACAATGTCGAACAACTTCTGGTAAACGCCTACGCCAAACACAAGCTTGATCAACCCATCAGCACTTCCTCCGAAGAGTTTACACAACTTAACTATTTCCTCATTTCTTATTTTAAGGCTGCCGATTGGATGAAGGGTTTGGAAGACACTATAGGAAGAAACGCGTTGGATTCTTCAATGAAGGAATACTTTCGGTTATGGCAGTTCAGGCACCCGTACCCGGAAGATTTCCAGGCTGTACTGCAATCGAATACTAAAAAGGATCTCCGCAGAAGTTTTCGTGCCCTGTCTCAAAAGGGACCTGCTGTTCAACAACGACGGAAATTAAAGCCAGTCTTTTTATTTTCCTTTAAGGAAGCCGACAAGTATGATTATCTAAACATCCTTCCTGCTATCGGTTATAATAAATACGATGGATTTATGATTGGAGCTGTATTGCACAACTACAATCTTCCCTCAAGTCGCTTGCAATTTGTTGCGGTTCCTTTATACGCTACCGGTAGTAAAGGACTCAATGGCACCGGAAGCATTGCGTATTCATGGGTCCCCGACAATACCTTTCAACGAGTGAGGTTAAGCGTTAGCGGGGCACGTTTCTCGATGTTGAAAGGTGTCGATAGTAACAGTGCTGAAATCTTTGGAACTTTCAATAAAATAGCGCCGTCTTTGCGAGTTACCCTCGCAAACCGATCACCAAGAAGCACGCTGGAAAAATGGATTGAATGGAAAACATTTTTAATTGGTGAACGAGGGTTTAATTATGTTGAGAAATCTGCTGATTCTCTTTTTTATCCCTCGAGGGCATCAGTTGAGAATAGGTACTTGAATCAGTTGACCTTTAACGTTACAGACTACAGGGCTTTGTATCCTTACGACCTTGAATTGCAACTGCAACAGGGAGATGGCTTTTATCGCGCGAACGCAACGGCCCATTATTTCTATAACTATGCAAAAGGTGGAGGCATGCAGGTTCGTTTTTTTGCAGCCAAATTTGGATACATAGGGACCAAAACTGGTTCGAAAGAATTCGAAACTGCAATGTATCAACCGAAGCTGACGGCTGTGCGAGGAAATGAGGATTACACTTACAGCAATTATTTTCTCGGTCGAAACGAATCCGAATACTTTTTGAGCCAGCAGATCATGCTGAGAGATGGTGGCCTTAAACTGCGTACCGATCTGTTTCAGGGATTGCAGGGACGTTCGGATAATTGGGTATCATCCTTAAATTTCAATACGACTCTTCCTGAGAAACTATTTCCCATCAAATTACCGCTTCGAATATTTTTTGATATCGGTACTTATGCAGAGGCCTGGAAGAAAGACGCCGCTACAAGCAGGTTTCTGTATGTGGGGGGATTGCAGTTGTCATTATTTAAAAATATGCTGAATGTCTACGCTCCTTTGATCTATAGCAGTGAATTCCGCGATAACCTTAAGACGGTCCCGGGTGAAAACAAGTTTTTTCAGCGCCTTTCATTCAGCATCGATATACATCGTTTTGATTGGCGCCGTATTGTTGGTTATAAAGTCCCTTTTTAATGTCAGTTCATGCAATCCGATATCTGAAAAGGTCAGTACTGGATACTGTTAGATGGGATGAATGCATTGATCGATCGCCAAACGGACTTGTCTACGGATATTCATTTTATCTCGATGCCGTGGCAAAACATTGGGATGCTTTGGTGATGGGAGATTATGAAGCCGTCATGCCACTGACATGGAATAAAAAATGGGGATTCAGGTATCTTTATCAGCCGCCCTTTACTCAACAATTAGGAATTTTTTCACCCAAGGAAATATCCTCTTCGCTCATTACTAACTTTTTAGAAAAGTTGACGCTTCGATTTCGTTTCGGCGAAATTTTTTTAAATCATGGTAACGGTCATCCGGCATTTACAAGACACTCAAATTTTATTATTTCGCTTGATACTCCCTACAGTAGCCTCTGTTTAAATTACAAGGGTGACGCTGTAAGGAATCTTGGCCGCTCGCGGAGATTTGGGTTAAGTTATACCACCCAAACAGATCTGTTAACCGCATTAAATGCGTACCGGTGTGAATATGGTGAAAGGATCCCTCATTTGAAGAATTCAGACTATCGTCGGTTTGAAAGGCTTTGTGGTATTGCCCAACAAAACAAAGAACTCATTGTAAGAACAGTGCTTAACTCCGATAGTAATATTCTGGCAGTATCAGTTTTATTACAGAAAAACAAAAGGCTTTATCTTATCCAGTCAACCACATTTGCTGCAGGCAGGAAGGTCGAAGCAAATTATTATCTGATAGATCAGATTATCGAAGAGTTCGCAGGAAAAGGATTTTTGCTTGATTTCGAAGGTTCGGATATACCAGGTATTGCTCATTTTTATTCTAATTTCGGGAGTGTTGACCAGCCATATTTTTTTTACCGCTTCAATCATCTTCCTTCTGTGGTGAGGTGGTTAAAAAACAGGCGATCATAATCCTCATTTAATCGCGATAAGTTTAATCTGATGGTTTATATAAATCATATCGTTCTCCTGACTTTAGACGATTCATTATGAGGATGATTTGAAAGCCCAGTATATATTCTCATGTTCTGTATTCATTTTTTTGATCTGAAAATGAAGCAGAGCGGCTGTTCTTTCGAATTATTGCAGGTTCTCATGCGAATGAATTTCAATAGGAATATTTTTTACAT
>DAINQQ010000022.1:0-31476 GCA_036742645.1 Flavitalea sp. | reverse complement strand
TATGATTGCCTGAGGTGCCAGCAGCTTAAAAAATAAAGGGGTCATGCCAGTATGTGCTCGAAGGTCAATAATAGTCCGGGCATGTAAAAAACGTTGTGGGACTGGGAATAAACTAAACGCCAGGATACATCGTAAAAAATTTGAATGTCTCTTGTGTATGTTCTTAATAAACGGACCTGGAACTATTTTGTAAGGTCAAAAAGTAACGTTCATACTGGATGCTACCAGGTGGAAGCCGGCCATTTTTCGGCCATGCATATCGTTTTGTATTCCAGAGCAGTTTGGAAAGTGAGGGGCTGACAGAACATATTTTAAAGCAGAAAGCCAGCTTTTTGAATGCCATGGTCACCCTGTCGACTAACATATTAACTCAGATAAAATGGTTTTCTTGCAATATTTTTTCGGCAATCAGAATATCAAATGGGCGCGTTATCTTAATATTTGTCAATTCGCCATCGACAAGGTTGATTTTGACGCCGAGTCGTTCTACTAAACTAGCCTCATCGGTAAATGCGGGATCATACTCCTGCTCAAAAGCGGCTTTTATGACTTCGCTTTGGAAGGTCTGTGGTGTCTGGATCAGCTTCACCTGTGCTCTGTTAAGACTTTCATTTCCATGGATTGTTTCGATACGGACGGAATCCACTGCCTGAACCGCCGGGATAGCATTACCATGTTCCAATGCCATTTCATAACAGCGGTGAATAAGATTGGCGGAAAGCAGGCAGCGTACAGCATCATGAATAAAGACAATAGAAGGTTGGCCTATATGCTGAACGCCTTTTTTAACCGAGTGAAAACGGGTTTGCCCTCCTTCCGTCAACAAAATCCGTTCAGATCCATCGAGTGTTTGAATAATTGCCCTGGCCATTTCCAGGTAATCGGCTGCAATAACAAGTATGATCTCGAGGTCATTAAAAGCTTTTAAAAAAGTTTCAAGCGTATACATCAATACAGGTTTCCCATGCAACGGCAAAAATTGTTTTGGAACTGCCGCACCCATGCGGGTTCCAAAACCACCCGCTACTATCACTGCATATTTCTTCAATTCAAAAGGTTAGTAATGTTAAGGAAAACAGAAGGCCGCCTGTTTCATGCCCATCCGTATCACGTATCAAAGGCCGATCATGGCCGACTCTGGTATACCGGTCAGGCTCACCTTGCTCCTTCATCACATGCTTTAATTTTCTGGCTCCCCATCCATCAATTCCCTTTCGATCTCTTCCATTTGTACGATGTCCCATGCCTCACTTTCGGTGGGAGTTACATTAATGAGCTCAAGCAGGCTTTGTTTATCGAATGTCTCTTCAACCGATTTCTGAAGTTCACAGATAACAAACGAAGCATTGTTTTCATAAAATTGTTGTTGCAACTGAACCAAACGTTCTGCCGCAGCGTTATCTATTGAATGGATGTCTCTTAGATTTAACACCACATTTTTAACGTCAGATTGCAGGTATGGAAGTAAACATTTATTTAAGTTCTCTGTCATATTAGCAGCGAGAGCAGGTTCCAGAATGGTAATGGCATGGAATTTTTCTCTGGTATCAATTTTGACCTGCATAAAAACTCTTATTGGTTTATATCCGTAAGTGTTTCATTCACAACAGAAGTCAAAAATATTCGTTATTATTGTATCACACACAACAAATTATAAAATGGACAATAACTTTTCCGCCCAGGTAAAGGAAATTATTTCGTTCAGCAGGGAAGAAGCTTTACGGCTGGGTAATGATTTTATCGGTACCGAACATTTGTTGCTGGGATTAATACGTGAAGGGGATAATACCGCGGTCCGGATATTAAAAAGCTTTAACATAGATCTCTACGAATTGCGTAAAGAAGTAGAACTGGCTGTTAAAGACAAAACAGGAAAGAACATTGCAAATATCAACAGTCTGCCTCTTACCAAGCAGGCTGAAAAAGTGATCCGAGTTACTGTTCTTGAAGCGAAGGCGTTAAAAAGTCCTACAGTAGAAACCGAGCATCTGATGCTTTCGATTTTAAAAAACAAAGAAAACATAGCTACTCAAATCTTAAATCAATTTGACGTGGATTACGATTTATTCAGAAACGAATTGGGCGTCGTAAAAAGCAACGACGTTCGCAGCGAATACGCGGAAGAAAACGATGATGATTTTGATGAAGAGAAAAAATATTCTCAACAAAAATCACGTTCCGCTGGCGCGGCAAAGAGCAAGACACCCGTATTGGATAATTTTGGAAGGGATATCACCAGGCTTGCTGAGAGCGGTGCATTAGACCCTATCGTTGGCCGTGAGGCAGAGATTGAAAGAGTGTCGCAGATACTTTCACGCCGCAAAAAGAATAATCCGATTTTGATTGGCGAGCCGGGCGTAGGAAAAACTGCCATCGTGGAAGGATTAGCGCTACGCATTGTACAACGTAAGGTATCCCGTGTGCTTTTTGATAAGCGAGTTATCTCTTTGGATCTCGCTGCACTCGTCGCCGGTACGAAATATCGTGGCCAGTTCGAGGAAAGGATGAAGGCAATAATGAATGAGCTTGAGAAAAACCGGGATGTGATTTTATTCATAGATGAAATACACACCATTGTTGGCGCTGGCGGAGCAAGCGGCTCACTGGATGCTTCCAATATCTTCAAGCCGGCTCTTGCAAGGGGTGAACTGCAATGTATAGGCGCCTCGACTCTCGATGAGTACCGAATGTACATCGAAAAAGATGGCGCTCTTGATCGTCGTTTCCAGAAGGTAATGGTTGAGCCACCAACTGTAGACGAAACCATCCAGATTCTGACCAATATCAAATCAAAGTACGAAGACTATCACAACGTCAATTATACAGATGATGCGATTGATGCTTGTGTGAAACTAAGTGATCGCTACATCACTGATCGTCTGCTGCCCGATAAAGCAATAGATGTGATGGATGAAGTGGGAGCGAGGGTTCACTTGAAGAATATCAATGTGCCAAAGGAGATATTGGATCTTGAAAGGAAAATCGAAGATGTAAAAGTAGAAAAGAATAAAGTGGTGAAGAGCCAGAAGTTTGAAGAGGCGGCTTCTCTGCGTGATACGGAGAAACGTTTACAGGAGGATCTTGAAAAAGCGAAGAATTTATGGGAAGAAGAAAGCAAACACAAACGTTACCCAATAGATGAAGAGGCGATTGCCGAAGTTGTTAGTATGATGACTGGAATTCCTGTTAAAAGAATGGTCCAGGCAGAAAGTGAGAAGCTTCGCAATATGTCTATTGACATGGGTGAGATGGTAGTTGGCCAGGAGGATGCAATCCTCAAAGTGGTTAAAGCCATTCAACGTAATCGCGTGGGATTAAAAGATCCCAAAAAGCCGATAGGATCATTCATATTCCTTGGTCCGACTGGTGTCGGTAAAACAGAATTAGCACGTTCGCTCGCCAGATATATGTTCGATTCAGAAGATGCGTTGATCCGCATTGATATGAGTGAATACATGGAAAAATTTACGGTTAGCAGATTGATAGGTGCTCCTCCGGGATATGTGGGGTATGAAGAAGGCGGACAATTAACTGAGAAAGTTCGTCGTAAACCTTATTCGGTCATCTTACTGGATGAGATTGAGAAAGCGCATCCGGATATCTATAACATTCTGTTACAGGTGCTCGATGACGGGCAATTAACTGATGGTCTTGGTAGAAAAGTGGACTTCAAGAACACTACAATCATCATGACCTCCAACATCGGAGTTCGTCAGCTGAAGGATTTTGGTGAGGGTGTAGGTTTCGCAACACAGGCACGTCAGCAAAGTACGGATGAGAATAATAAAGCAGTAATCGAGAAAGCTTTGAAGAAAACATTCTCACCTGAATTTCTCAATCGGATAGATGACGTGGTGATCTTCAATTCGTTGACGAAAGGTCATATCTTCAAGATCATTGATATCCTGATGAAAGGAGTTATGAAGCGTTTGACAACGCTGGGCTTTTCATTGGAATTGACAGAAGACGCCAAGAACTTTATCGCGGAAAAAGGATACGATATACAATTTGGTGCACGTCCTTTACATCGCGCCATTCAAAAATACCTTGAAGATCCTTTGGCAGAAGAAATCTTGAACCTGAATATTAAACAAGGCGACGTTATGATTGCCGATCTTGACCAGGAGAAAACAAAAATTCAATTCTCTCTCAAAGCTCCGACCAAAGAAAAATCGGAAGCTTAATTCTAAGTAAAAAATACAGCAAGAACCGCCTCAGTTTCGAGGCGGTTTTTTTAATTTGATGGGTACCGCTCCATAATTGACATTTGTACCGAATGACGGCCATACTCAATGTGTCTTCGAATTCAAAATGCCTACATCTTACATCGTACATATCACCTCGTACTGATACTTGTACCTCTAACTTAAGACTTCCCTTCTCCAGGTCTGATTTTTTTCTCATTTTTGCATTATGACTCCAGCTTTAACAGATAAGATTATTATTACCATCGACGGCTGGTCCTCCTGTGGCAAAAGCACATTGGCAAAGCACCTTGCGAAGGAATTGGGATATGTATATATTGATAGCGGAGCCATGTATAGAGCAATCACGTTACATTTCCTGCGGAACCATATTGACTGGACAAATCCGGATGCGGTGCATGAAGCAATGGAAAATATATATCTCGAATTCATTTACAGTGAAAAGGCTCAGCAAACTGAAATGCATCTTAATGGCGAGAATGTAGAATACGTCATCCGCGACCTGGTAATTGCCGAAAAAGTGAGTGAGGTAGCAGCTGTGAAAGAGGTTCGGGAATTCGCAGTGGCGCAACAAAAGAAAATGGGAAAAAGGAAGGGGATTGTCATGGATGGCAGAGATATAGGGACCGTGGTATTTCCGAGGGCGGAGCTAAAAATATTTATGACAGCAGACAACGCTGTTCGGGTAGAACGACGGTTCAAAGAGTTGTATGAAAAAAATCCGGCAATAACTATTGAGGAAGTGAAGGCAAACCTTGAAATGAGGGATTATATCGATTCGCATCGTGAAGTAAGCCCGCTACGCCAGGCTAAGGATGCACTTCTTCTCGACAATTCTAATTTGACAATCCGCCAGCAGCTTGAAACGGCTCTAAAATGGGTGCACGAGTGCCTGCCCTTGCATTCCAGGAATACATCTCACGCTAAGTAGTCAAAACTTATCCAAAGTCAATTATTTTTTTGGAGGTATTGCAATTCTCAAAATGCGATATTAGTTTTGTCCAGCCTATCTGACTATCCACTCCTTTATAAAACCCCTCATTATCCCAATTTCTTGCAAACGCTTCGTTTTATAACGAAATTCATTTCCTGCTGAACTACTCTTCCATAGCCTCTGTAGCCGCTTAACCCCTAAACCACAAGAAATGAAAAGAATGCTACTAGTCAGCAGTCTCCTGCTGGTCTTTGCTGCGCTCCAAGCGCAATTGAAAGAAGATTTTACTCCCAACCCAACAGGATGGACTCTAAGTCAGGGCGCCAGTTTCGGCCAGATTACCGGAAACGATCTTATTATCACACCAGGTGTTGGTGGTAATAATCCGGCTAATATTGGAACCCCCGCAGTGAACAAAACGTCGAACACGGTAGAGGTTTGTTTCGACATATGGGCGTATACAGCCAATTTGAATCACCAAACTACATTTCCATGTAATACCTATATGGATGTGTTGTTTGTAAAGTCGACTGTTATGACATCAGCCCAAGCCGAGGATCCTGCAAACATTATCACACGTATCGACAATCATTTACTTCCAACGAATGGAGGAACTACCTGTTTTAATTTTACTTTTCCTCCTTTAGTCACCGATCAAAGTTTTAAAGTGTTTTTGTCTTTTCACGCGGCCTGTAATCAATCCGGAATTAAATACGTGGTTGACAATGTAAACATCAGTGGTATTGATGAGGAATGTGCAACGGTAAGCTGTATGCCTACGGCTATTGATGATGATTTTGTAAGAGCAAACCCGGCTGAATTATCGTTCAATGGTGTATTGTATGGTTCAAATTTGAATTATCCGGTTCCACCTCCAGGTTATGTGGCCGATGCAACAGGAACTGATAACGATGCGAACGACGACTATAATCACCTTAAATGGTCGCTGGTTTCTGGTCCATCCAATGGTACTGTGCTGATCAATGGGGATGGAACTTTTACCGTCACGAGGAATAGTTTATTGGTCACCCAACTAAGCTTTACATATCAGATGTGTGATGATGGTCCCGACAATAATTTCGCAACAGCAGCCGATAACCTTTGCGCAACCGCAACGGTAACCGCACATTTTTCTGTCGGCGCAACGATGCCTGTCAGCCTTATCAATTATACTGCTACCAGGAATGGTTCAACCGTATTATTGAAATGGACCACTACTTACGAAAGCAATAGCAAGGGGTTCGAGTTGCAACGAAGTGTTGGGAATGGAGATTACGAGACAATCGCCTCTATAGCTACCAAAGCAGACCAGGGAAATAGTTTTGTTTTGCTGAATTATGATTACCGTGATAACAATGCAACCACTCAAACGTCTATGTACAGACTTGTGCAAATCGATAACGATGGCACGCGGAAAATACATGCTATCAAAGTGGTTCAGGGTCAATCGGCAGGAAATAAGTTGCATGTTTACCCGAATCCATCATTAAATGGCCAGGTAACATTGGGATTAGGTAATACTAATTCGAAGGATATTACAGTTGTCAGCCTCCAGGGAAAGGTGATCAAAGTATGGAATTCTTTCAGCCTGGATACTCTTGTTGTGACGAACCTTGAATCGGGTATGTACGTGGTTCAGGTTATAGATAAATCAACCGGCGAAAAGAGATCCGAGAAAATAATGGTAATTAAATAACACCTTCGCATTTCATACAAAAGCTCCTTCATTATTGAAGGAGCTTTTGTATTGTATCAAAGCAACATAATCAATATGTGCTCTTTCGGGCCGATGTTGAACTCGGCACCTAATCGAATTGATACCCAATGGTGAAACAAAAAACCCGGCAAAAATGCCAGGTTTTATATGAATCGATCTGTTATCTTAAAAATAACATTTCTCTGTACTTAGGAAGCAACCAGTATTGATCGCCGACTAAAAGTTCGAGTTTATCAACGTGATAGCGGATCTTATCGAAAAATGCATCTTTCACCTCATTGCAATAAGCGATTGCTTTTTCACGTGTGTCTGTGATCACATTGCATTTCTTTCTCGCTTCGATCATTTGCTCTACTAAATCGCTGGCCTTGCCGATATGCAGCGATATTTTTTCAAGTATCTGCTTTTGATTTGCGTAGGACGACTCTGTCAGTCCGATTTCTTTCAAGCCAGTAATATTTGTTATGAGTACATTTTGATAACGAATGGCGGCGGGTAGGATATGGCTGGTCGCCAGCTCTCCCATAATACGCGCTTCGATCTGTACTTTCTTAATATATTTTTCCAACTCTATTTCGTGACGTGCTTCAAGCTCGACATGACTGTACACATTATTGGTTTCGAATAAATGCTTCGCTTTTTCGGTTACCATTGCATCTAACGCCAACGGGCTGGTAGGTATATTTGGTAAACCACGTTTTTCAGCTTCTTTATGCCATTCGTCACTATAATTATTACCTTCAAAAAGCACCTTTTCGCTGCCCACAATATATTCCCGGATAACATGCATAATGGCTATCTCTTTTTTCTCACCCTTATCGATCAAGGCATCAACATCTTTCTTGAACTGCCGCAGGGTATCTGCCAAAATAGTATTGAGAACAGTCATTGGATTAGCACAATTGGCAGCTGATCCTACCGCACGGAATTCAAACTTATTTCCTGTAAAGGCAAATGGTGAGGTTCTGTTACGATCAGTATTGTCAAGCAACAATTCGGGAATGCTCCTGTGCAGGTCTAGCTTTAAAATGGCTTCGTCCTGTTCGTCGAATTTATCACCAACTCTTTGCTTAACATCAGCCAAAACCTTACTAAGGTACCCGCCAATGAATACTGAAATGATCGCTGGAGGCGCTTCGTTTGCTCCCAAGCGGTGGTCATTGCCGGCTGAAGCAATCGCTGCTCTCAGGATGTCGGCCTGATCATGCACCGCCTTGATCGTATTCACGAAAAAGGTGAGGAACATAAGGTTTGTCTTTGGCGTTTTTCCAGGAGCCAGAAGGTTAACACCGGTATCAGTCGCCATACTCCAGTTATTATGCTTTCCGCTACCGTTAATACCGGCAAATGGTTTTTCGTGTAATAACACTTTTAATTTATGACGCCGTGCGACGCGTTCCATAACGTCCATCAACAGGGTGTTATGATCCACGGCTACACTCACTTCTTCGAAAATGGGAGCACATTCAAACTGCGACGGTGCTACTTCGTTATGGCGAGTTCTCAAGGGAATACCCAACTTGTATGACTCCTGTTCGAAGTCTCTCATAAATGAATACACTCTTTCGGGTATAGAACCGAAATAATGGTCTTCCAATTGCTGACCTTTCGCAGGCGGATGTCCGAAAACGGTTCTTCCGCTCATCACGAGGTCGGGACGTGCATTGAACATAGCTTCGTCAATCACGAAATACTCCTGCTCCCATCCCAACGTTGCCGTAACCTTGGTTATATTTTTGTCGAAATAATTACATACATCAACTGCCGATCTATTGAGTGATTCCAGGGCCTTTAATAAAGGAGCCTTATAGTCGAGCAGTTCGCCGGTATATGAAACGAAAATTGTTGGGATACACAGCGTTTTACCATAGCCAATATCCATGATAAATGCCGGGGAAGAAGGATCCCAGGCGGTGTATCCGCGCGCTTCAAAGGTTGCTCGCAAACCTCCGCTGGGAAACGATGAAGCATCCGGTTCTTGTTGTATAAGAGTATCACCATCAAACTGTTCTATTGGAGTTCCATCGCTTTTTATAGTAAAGAAGGAATCATGTTTTTCGGCAGAAGCACCAGTTAAAGGCTGAAACCAGTGTGTGAAATGAGTTACGCCTTTCGCTTCGGCCCATTGTCTGAGACCTGCGGAAATCTGGTTGGCCACAGCCCGGTCGATTTTCTTGCCACCTTTAATAGAAGTAAGCAGACTTTTATAAGCCTCGTCACTCAGGAATTCCCTTGCGGTCTTTAACGTAAAAACATTTTCACCGAAAATACCAGTAATCTTTGCTGCTCCCTCAAACGCTTGGCCGTTTAAGCTGGTCGTAAGATCATTAATTGCTTTGAAACGTAATGATTCCATTTATGTATGATTTTTTGTGCAATTGCAAATAAACGACAAACGAGCCTTTTAAAAAATTTTTTAAATATTTTTTCTGATTTGGGCTCTTTGCCCACAAAATGTTTGATTTTGGTAACCCAAATCATTTAAAACCTGACAATTTTCTCGTCAGGGATTCATATTAAATTTTAATTTAATTCTTGTTCCGGGGAGGGGTCGCAACATAGCCACAAAAGCCGAAAGGAGGCAGAGCTCTGCAATAATTTTGTACCGAACGATCGCACCGGCGAAGGGTATCGTATAACCGATAAAAATATATAAGGAGGTGCTCCAAAATACTAAGCAAAGAATGAGCGGCTGGCACAGGGCTGATTTCCACTTCCTGTCGCGGTAGAAAAGTGCCAGGACAAGAAGTCCCCAAAAAAAGACGATATCTGCTGCAGCCATTCCCTGTAAAAGACCGCTGGCTTCCCATGGGTAAGGCCTGGTAAAGGTGTTGACTACAGCTTGCGGTAGCACGAGTGCAAAACTTTTCAAGGTCGGATGCAACGTATCAAGTCTGAAAGAGCTCCCCTTCAATTGCAGGAACTCAAGCTGTCTTTGCGCTACTATCGAGGGAAGGTCATACGACGTTATAAAAGAGCTTCCAAAAAAGACCATGGCGGATAATAGGTATACAGATATAAACGCGAGTACCGGTTTCACTCTTAATTGCCTTGCCAGCCACCAACCCAACAACGCTGGAATTAATAAAGCCGCAACAGGAGAACGAAAGATCAAAACTCCGGCAAATCCGAGAAGGCTGATCAGGAAATTAGACAAACGGCCTCCCAATAGCCACCTGTTAAAATATAAGACACATAAGGCAAATGAAAGGAACAACATTGCATCTGCACGAATTCCGCTCAACCAAAAAACCGTGGGAGGGAAGAAGAAAATCAACAGTAGGTACAAATTCCTCCTGGATGGGAACTCAGTAACCAGTAATTGAAAAAGCCAGTAATGTCCCCAGAAGAAAACAAAATTCCAAAAAACAGTATTTATGTAATAATTACCCCGACTGATGATATTGATAATTGCTAATGTTTTTGCCTGTAGGCAATATTCAAGATCATTAAGATAGAATCCAACGACCTGCACGAAATTGTCTCCTTTTTTAATGGCAGTTGCTGGTCCAAACTCCGAGAAAAACCGATAAGGATCATTCAGTAACATTTCACTCTCTCGCAGCGAATTGAGGTGTAGTTGCCATGTGTCATCTCCTCCGTAGTATCGTAGAAAAATGTATCCATACAAACAACTCCCCAGGACTTTTGCTCCAAAAGCAAAAAGGACTTCTGTCTTCGTCATGGATACAGCTCGTTTTCCGATTGATTTGTAAATGACATACGAAAAAACCAGAAATAAGAAAAACACTGCGACGAATGGAAGCATGATATTTGTAATGGATGACTAACAATAACCCTTAATTCCTATTCAAATCTATAAATTTGAAGTTAAGAAATACTGGATGTCAATAGCTTCAGAAAAAAATAGAGTCGTTGCTTTTGTGTCTAACAGCGCATGGTCTGTATATAACTTCCGGTTTGATGTGATCAGGCACCTGATACAAAGAGGCTACCAAATACTTGTACTGGCACCTGATGATGAATACTCCGGCTATCTTATCGACCTGGGATGTCGCTTTATCCCGGTTGACTTCAATAACAAAAAAGAAAATCCGGTTGTCGACTATTTTTTTTATCGCCGGTTGAAAAAATTATACGCGGCACATCAGCCTGATTTCATTTTTCACTACGTGGCAAAACCTAACATTTACGGTTCGATGGCTGCAGCCTCACTTAATATTCCGTCTGTCGCTGTGATCACGGGACTCGGATATCCGTTTGCAAAACGCAACTGGCTGTATTGGGTTGTGAAACATTTGTACAGGAAAGCTCTTAAAAAAACAACACAGGTGTGGTTTCTGAATAATGAAGATGCAAAAGTGTTTGTCAATGAAAAAATCATCAATATTGAAAGAACGAAGGTTTTACCCGGCGAAGGCATTAACACTTCATTCTTTTCACCGGAAATTGTGGAGCATAAAAAGTTAGGCAAGAAGTTTACTTTTCTGATGAGTACGCGCTTATTGAAAAGCAAGGGGATAGGTTTGTATGCTGATGCCGCACGTATTTTAATAAAGAAAAATTATGACGCTCAGTTTGTCTTGATAGGTTTTTTTGAAAAAAATCATCCTGATTCTATTACACAGGAAGACCTGAGCCGGTGGGAAAAAGAAGGATTGATTTCTTATAAAGGCTTCGCTAAAGATGTCCGTCCTTTTCTTCAAAGCGCAGACTGCCTCGTATTTCCTTCATTTTATAATGAAGGCATTCCACGATGCCTGATGGAAGCTTCAAGTATGGAGCTCCCGGTTATTACTTCAATGAACAGAGGATGTAAGGAAGTAGTGATGAACAATTCCAGCGGATATCTGTGTAATGTAAACGACCCTTTCGATCTTGCGGATAAAATGGAAAAAATGATTAATCTTTCCGCGGAAGAACGAAGCAGAATGGGAAAAAACGGCAGGTTGTTGGTGATTAAGAAATTTAATGTTGGAAGGGTGATAGAGGAGTATGAGGATACGTTGAACCAGGATTTGCTCGATTGACGGTAGGTTGATAATTAAGTTTAACGTTTGAGGTTTAAGGTTTAAGGTTGGCTCTGTTTTTTGTGTTACTGGCTTGTAGTTAGTAGTTTGCGGTTGCTGGTTGTTTCGGGTAGTCATTTGGTTTAAGCATTACGAAAGTCTAATTTTTACAAAGACTCGCTCCCTGATGTAAACTAATTATAGTGGTTACTTTAACCTTAAGCCACTAGCCACAAACAACAACCTAATATCCCGCCGCATGATCATCCCCTCGTTTATCGGCAATCGCCTCTATTTTTCCATCAGCAGAGATCACTATAAGTTCTGTACGCCCAATTTGTTCGTTCTCTTTTATTTTATACCCTAATTGCTCTAGTTTTTTGCGCACATCATTCGGAAAATCCTTCTCCAGCCTGATTTCATCAGGTAACCATTGATGATGAAATTTTGGCTTGTTGACTGCATCAACCGGGGGCAAATTAAATTCAAGCAGATTAATAAGGGTTTGAAATACGGAGGTGGGAATAGTTGTGCCGCCCGGCGTGCCGACAACTATATAAGGCTTATTGTTTTTTAAAACGATGGTGGGCGTCATCGAACTAAGCATACGCTTACCGGGTGCGATTGCGTTTGCGTCGGCACCGACTGCGCCATACATGTTTGGTACGCCAGGCTTCACGCTGAAATCATCCATCTCATTGTTTAATAAGAAGCCGGCGCCTCCAACAACAGTGCCACTGCCATATCCTCCATTGAGAGTGGTGGTAACAGCTACCGCATTGCCTTCTTTATCATATACGCTGAGATGAGTTGTTTCATCACTTTCCGCGATCATGCCTGCCTGTACATTCTGGCTGCTTCCCGCCTTGCCATTTCGATAATCTTTCATTCGTTCTTTCGCGTAGTCTTTGCTGATCAATTTTTTCACAGGCACTTTATAAAAATCAACATCGCCTAAGTACTTAGCACGGTCTGCATATGCCCTGCGTTCTATTTCCGTCATCAGTTGCACAGATTGCCAATCCAGAAAGCCATATTGTTTTACGTCTCTGTCTTCTATCATATTCATCATTTGTGGCAATAAGATCCCTCCGCTGCTTGGTAGAGGCATTGTGATAATCTGGTAACCTTTGTAATCAAAAACCACAGGATCTCTTTTTTTTGCCGAATAGTTCTGCAGATCCTTGTAATCGATAATTCCGTTACCCCGCTTCATCTCTTCCATGATCAGGCGCGCAGTTTCTCCTTCATAGAATCCTTTCTGTCCATTATCCCTGATTCGTTTCAATGTATTGGCAAGGTCTTTTTGAAATAATGTATCACCTGCTTTCCATTTTTGCGTATTAACAAAAACGGGTATCACCGTGTTGTACTTTAAAAAATCTTCTTGCGAATTATTCAGGCTTCTTGCTTCGGCCTGGGTAATGACAAAACCTTTTTCGGCCAGATCAATGGCCGGCTGTATAAGGGATGCAAAAGGAAGCTTTGCATATTTGTGAGAAGCGAATAGTCCAGCAACGGTGCCAGGTACCCCGGCAGACAAATGCCCATTCTGACTTAAAAGAGTTTCCGCGTTTCCGGCAGAATCGAGATACATATTTCGGGCGGCGTTCCTCGAAGCCTTCTCCCGGTAGTCGAGGGTGATGTTTCTACCATTTGCCAGCCTCGCAACCATAAACCCTCCGCCACCGATATTGCCAGCTCCCGGGTATACCACCGCAAGCACAAGTTGTGTAGCTATTGCTGCGTCGATGGCGTTTCCACCATGTCTTAATATGCCAAGTCCTACTTCACTTGCCAATGGATGCGCAGATACAACGGCGCCGTTACTGCACTCGACCCTTTTTTCTATTTTGTATTGATAAGCATTTATCTCAACAGGCAGCACCACTTTCTTGCTTCCGGAACATGCATTGAGAATGAGTGTTACTGCACTTATATAGCTAACCAATCGTATCATTATTCCCTATTTTAGAAATAAAAGTATGAAAAGCAAAATCAGAGCCAGCGTTTTGTAACAATAAATTGTCCATTTAATATAAGATAATTTTACGCTTGCCAGCAAACTGTAAAAAAACAACAAAAGATGAGAAAAAGTAAAAATGTAATTGTAAGCTCCCTGATTCTTGTATTGGTTCAGTTGTTAATGATAGATGCTTTTGCCCAGGTAACGGGAACAATCAGAGGTACCGTGAAAGATGCAAACGGCCTGGCACTCCAGGGGGCTTCTGTCCAGGTACAGGGTTCTCGGGGAGGTACAACTACAGATAACAATGGTAACTATTTTTTAAGCGCGCCAACAGGCAAGCAGGTTCTGATCATATCATTTGTTGGACATTCAACCCAGCGAATTGATGTAGTCGTGACTGAAGGCACTACCCTACAACAGGATGTAGCCATGACCGATGTCGGTGATTTGACCAATGTAACGGTTATTGGATCACGAAATGCCTCCCGTACAAGGGTTCAGACTCCGGTCCCTGTTGATGTAATTCCCATCGCACAAGTGGTTAATGAAATCGGACAGGTAGATGTTAATCAGATACTCACTTTTATTGCACCTTCTTTTCAGTCCGCACGTCAAACCATCTCTGATGGAACAGACCATGTGGATCCCGCGCAACTGCGTGGGTTAGGTACAGACCAGGTCCTGGTTCTTATCAATGGCAAACGTCGTCATCAATCTGCATTAGTTAATGTGAATGGAACGGTTAATAGAGGTCAGGTCGGTACCGACATGAGCGCTATTCCGGCTACTTCTATTGATAGAATTGAGATTTTAAGAGATGGCGCTTCTGCTCAATATGGCTCCGACGCGATTGCAGGAGTCATTAACATCGTGTTGAAAAAAAGAACGGGGTTATTAGAAGCCGGTATAAGTTACGGCGGATATGTTTCTGATTACGATAAAAACTATGCGTTTTTCAAAACGACCAACAAAACGGATGATCCTTCGATGAAAGTGACAGATGGCAACACCGTACAGGGTTCAATCGGTTATGGATTTGATATCGGGAAAGGGTACCTCAGTGTTACAGGAGAACTCATCAACAGGCTTGGAACAAACCGCACGGGCACATATACCGGTGCTGTTTATCCCAATGTTGGCGGAGTAAATCGGGATGATTCAATAATGGCGGCCAGGAGCCAGACACGCAATACGTTTGATATGAGGGTGGGAAATTCCGCAATGAAAGGTGGCGCTGCTTTTTACAATTTTGGCTATCCTGTTGGTGCGAGCGGTGAAGTATACGTTTTTGGAGGTTATAGCAAGAAGAGCGGAGAAGCGACTGGGGTTTACCGTTATCCGAGTGGTATTCCCGGAAACGCCACCACATACGCATCTAATGTTTTTGCTCTCTACCCAAATGGATTTTTGCCCGAGATACATTCGGATATAATAGATTTTTCGACCGCAGCAGGATTCCGTACAAAATTTGGTGATTGGCTTTTTGACATCAGCAACACGTTTGGAATAAAC
Organism: Flavitalea sp.; assembly: GCA_036742645.1. Classification (GTDB taxonomy): domain Bacteria; phylum Bacteroidota; class Bacteroidia; order Chitinophagales; family Chitinophagaceae; genus Flavitalea. Next base: position 16,169 of record DAINQQ010000022.1, on the reverse strand, counting down.
AAATTTGACTTCGGTGTCGAAAATTCTGTTAACTATACGCAGTTCGCATTACCTGGAAACACCCAAACAACCTTTGACGCAGGCGGATTGAAATTCTGGCAAAACACCGTAAACGCAGATGTATCAAAAAAATATAATGTGCTCCAGGGTTTGAATTTAGCTGCTGGTTTGGAGTACCGGGTCGAATCGTTCGAGATATTAACTGGAGAGGAGGCTTCTTATAAAAATTACGATGTTAATTCTAAGGCAGCAGCTGGGGCACAGGTATTTCCCGGCTTTGTGAATACGAGTGGGGGTGACAATACAAGAAATGCAAAAGCGGTTTATATTGACCTCGAGCAGGACATTACAGATAAGTTTTTAGTTACTGGAGCACTCCGGTTCGAAAACTACAGTGACTTTGGATCAACGCTTAATTACAAATTCTCAAGCCGATATGCATTCAGCAAGGCCTTTAACCTGCGCGCATCATTGAGCTCTGGTTTTCGCGCGCCTTCGATGCAACAAATATTTTTTGAAAAGACAAATACATTATTCGTTTCGCAGGGCGGCACACTTGTCCCTGTGCAGGCTGGAACATTCAGGAACGACAGTGAACCAGCAAAAATCCTGGGCATACCAACGCTGAAAGAGGAAACAAGTCAAAATTATTCTGTGGGGTTTACGGCCAGACCATTTATCGGTTTTGAACTTACTGTAGATGCTTACCAGATCGACATTGATAATAGGATTATCTTAACCAATAATTTCACTGGAGGTAATGATCCGGCGTTGAAGGCACAACTCGATGCAGTAGGAGCAAGCACGGCAAACTTTTTTACCAACGCTATTGATACGCGTGCCCGTGGTTTGGAAGCCGTTACATCATATCATGCAAGCTTTCTGAGAAAGCATTCCCTGAGAACAACTTTAGCGATGACATTTATTGACAACGAAGTAAAGAAGGGGCCAGATGGTAAACCGATCATCCATGCATCGGACATCTTAGTTAATAGTGGGCAGCTTGCGAACTATTTCAACCGTGAAGATCAAAGCAGGGTGGAAGTAGCGAATCCGAAAAATAAAATCAGCCTGATGTTCAATTACAGGTACAGCAAATTTTCGGCGATGCTGAGGTTTGTGAATTTCGGTAAGGTAACATACCTTGATCCTAGTATCGATCCTGCCAATCCTGGTGCGTTTCCCATGAATGCGTTCAATGGAAATCAACGAGAAACCCTGGACCAGGAGTTTTCTGCAAAAACTGTTACCGATATTTCCTTGTCATACCAGATCTTAAAACCGTTGACGATAACGATCGGGGCAAATAATGTTTTTGATGTGTACCAGGATATGCATACTCATAGCGGCAACATGAGCTTGGGCCGCTTCGTATACAGTCGCCGGGTACAGCAGATGGGCTTCAACGGTGCATACTATTTCGGGCGCCTGAGATTTAGTTTGGATGTTATAAAATAACGCATCTTATCTAAGATGACCGTTTTATCGCTATTGAATAAGTACTGATACCCTATTGTTATTCGAACTGTCCTGCTATGAGAAAGAGTAGCTCTTTATTGAGCTACTTTTTTTATGCCGTTAAGAGTATTCCTATTTTCAGCACACAACGTTTTTTGCTACATTCACAACTCATATTTATACATGAAAAAAACTTTGGTAGCATTATTTTTTGTTTTTGCGTGCGGTATGACTTTTGGACAGCTTCAGTCGCCCGACCAGTTTTTAGGCTATAAATTGGGAACCAGATACACACCGCATTACAAGATCGTGAACTACTTCAGGCATATTGTGGAAAATGCTTCGCAGCTTGTTAAACTTGAACAGTATGGAGAAACAAATGAGGGAAGGCCTTTATTGTTGGCTTATATAGCATCTTCTGAAAACTCTACCCGTCTTGAATCGATCAGGATCAATAACCTCCGGCTCGCAGGAGTTGCCAGAGACAAGATGGCTCCAAACGCCGAAGGTCCTGCAATTGTATGGTTGAGCTATAATGTACATGGTAATGAAACATCGAGCTCGGAGGCTGCAATGCTTACTATTTACGAGTTAGTAAGAGCAGATAATTCACGTGCAAAAGAATGGTTGAAAAATACTGTCGTTATCATTGATCCATGTATTAACCCGGATGGTCGTGACCGATATGTGAACTGGTTCAACAGTGTGGCCGGTGAAAATGCTGATCCGCGGTCCTTCGTTCGTGAACATAGTGAGCCGTGGCCGGGTGGCCGACCGAATCATTATTATTTTGATCTGAATCGTGATTGGGCCTGGCAAACCCAGGTGGAAACGCAGCAGCGACTTATTAAGTACAATCAATGGTTGCCTCACATCCATGTAGATTTTCATGAACAGGGGTATGAGGCCCCTTATTACTTTGCCCCGGCGGCGGAACCCTTTCATGATGTGATCACACCATGGCAGCGCGAATTCCAGACTATCATTGGCAGGAACAATGCAAAATATTTTGATGAGAATGGATGGTTGTATTTTACCAGGGAGCGGTTCGATCTTTTTTATCCTAGTTACGGGGACACATACCCCACATATAAAGGAGCAATAGGAATGACTTATGAGCAAGGTGGCCATGGCAGGGCCGGCCTCGCGGTGATCAAGGCAGACGGCGATACGCTGACTCTGCGGGATCGATTAATTCATCACTACACGACCGGTATGGCCACAATCGAGATCAGCTCGATGCATGCGAATAGAGTGATACAGGAATTCAAAAAATATTATGACAAAGCAAGGTCAGCCCCCGTGGGCGATTATAAAGCATATATCATCCGAGCTGATAATGGTGATCGGATAGAGCGCTTAAAAACATTATTAGATCGCAACGGAATCGACTGGTCCTATGCACATGTAACAAGTTTTTCAGGCTTCAATTATTTCTCCGGAAAAAATGAAAACTTCAAAACCGCTGCAAATGATATTGTCATCAATTCGAATCAAGCTCATTCGAATCTGATAAGCGTTTTGTTCGAAAAAAATTCAAGGCTTAGTGATTCAGCAACCTACGATATTACGGCTTGGTCGGTGCCTTATGTCTATGGATTGGAAACTTATGGCTTGAATAGTTACGTGGCAGGAACATCGAAGGAAGCTCCATTGAAAATCACCGAAAAGGTGTCGACTGGTCCCGCATATGCTTACGCCGTGAAATGGAATGGAATGCATAGTGCACGCTTTCTTGCTGAACTAATAAGGCGGGGTGTGAAAGTAAGATATGCTGAGCAGCCATTTTACTCGAAAGGGAAATCGTTTGAAAAGGGTACGTTGTTGGTGACAAAAACGGGTAACACAGCTTCCACTAATAATCTTGACAAAATTGTGCGTGAAACCGCTCAAACTGCCGACGTTGAATATACAGTGATAGAGTCAGGATTTGTAGAAAAAGGGTTTGATGTAGGATCTGATAAAGTTCGCTTCATCAAACCTCCCCGGGTTGCACTACTCGCGGGGGAAAATATTTCTTCGCTCGGAATGGGAGAAATTTGGCATTTTTTCGATGTGCAGCTTCATTACCCGGTGAACGTGGTTTGGGTAGACGATCTTGACAAAAACATTTTGAAACAAATTGATGTACTTATACTGCCGGAAGGAAACTATCGGCTTTTTCTTGAGAAATCAATGAACGAAGCCCTGAAAGACTGGGTTATTACCGGCGGAAAGATCATCGCACTGGAAAGCGTCGTGGCACAAATGTCGAGAAGTGACTGGGGAATTAAGATGAAGGATATAGATAATGACAAGAAGGATGAAAAAAAAGAAGATAAGAAACCAGACTACGGTTCTTTAAAACGCTATGAGAACCGGGAACGTGATGATATTCCTAACGATAATCCAGGAGCTATTTTTAAGGTGGAACTTGATAATTCTCATCCCCTCGCCTTTGGCTATCCTGACTATTACTATACGATTAAACGAGATGATAATATCTATGAGTTCTTCAAAGAAGGTGGATGGAACGTAGGTTATCTGAAAAAAGACAATTTAGTAACAGGCTTCACAGGCAGTAAGGCCAGGGAAAAATTGAAGGATGGCCTGATTTTCGGTGTTCAGAATATGGGCAGGGGGTCGATCATTTACCTGGCTGACAACCCCGTGTTCAGAAGCTTTTGGGAAAATGGTAAACTTTTATTCGCCAATGCCGTTTTTCTAGTTGGACAGTAAATGAAGAATCAGTGTTCTGGAATTCAGTAATATGTTTATAAATCCCCAAATTTTTATAAGTCGGTGAATGGTTTGGAGGCTTTCACTTATTTTGGCATCTAATCAGGTTTATCGATCGGGTGAGCAGCAATGTCATTTGTCGGATGGTCGATTGCCAGTAAGTTTTTAACAGGAAAGTTTTAAGGGACATCCTGACTAAACCAATTCAACATGAAGATTTTTTACCCGACGATATTTTTTGCATCCTTCCTTTTCAGCTTGCCGTCGCTCTGTTTTTCGCAGAAACCCCGTTCATACACTTCCGCGGAAATTTTGTTGGGCTTAAAAAAACTCAACACTCTTGGATCGGTATTGTATATCGCTGCCCACCCGGATGATGAGAACACGAGGTTGCTTTCTTACTTATCAAAGGAAAAACTGTACAGGACGGGATACCTTTCCTTGACCCGGGGTGATGGCGGGCAGAACCTTATTGGCGACGAACAGGGTGTAACGCTCGGGCTTATCCGAACACAAGAACTCCTGGCTGCAAGACGTGTTGACCATGCCGAGCAGTTTTTTGCAACTGCCTATGATTTCGGGTTCTCAAAAAGCGCCGAAGAAACTTTCAAGCTGTGGGACAAACGAAAGATACTAAGCGATATCGTTTGGGTAATACGGAAGTTTCAGCCTGACGTAATTATTACCCGATTTCCTGAAGATAGCCGCGCGGGTCATGGACAGCATGCAGCGTCTGCGATACTTGCACGTGAAGCTTTTTACGCCGCTGCCCAACCTGACAGTTTTCCTGAGCAGTTTGCAAAGGGAGTGAAGGTTTGGCAGGCTAAGAGGGTGCTGTGGAACTCATTCAATTTTGGCAATGCCGATATGACCAGCGATACTTTATACAAACTGGATGTCGGAGGTTATAATGCTTTGCTTGGAAAAAGTTATGGAGAGATTGCTTCGGAAAGCCGCTCACAGCATAAAAGCCAGGGATTCGGTGTGCCGGCAGGCAGGGGGACAACATATGAATACTTTCGAACTGTGACAGGAAAAGCACGGGTCAATGATCTCATGGAAGGAGTGGATATAGGCTGGCAGCGTACCGGAAATGTTAAGGTTACGATAGAGATAGATAGTATAATCCGGCAATTTGATCCCCAGGAGCCCCAAAAAAGTGTAGGCGCCTTACAAAAACTTGAAAATTATCTGCAACAGAATATTCGTAATTCGTATTGGGTAACCCAAAAAGTTGAGGAAATAAATTCGTTGATCACGCAATGTGCCGGGTTATATGCTGAAGCTGTGGCCAATCAACAGTTTGCTGTGTATGGTGATTCGTTACGAGTAAGTTTTAACGCAATCAATAGAAGCCAGGTTCCTGTTACGCAGTTTATGATCATGTATGATGACACAGTATTCATTCTTGCGGATACTTTATATTATAACAAGCTTAAAACCGTTCAGGTGACAAGGCAAGTAACGAAAGATCCGTTAACTGATCAGCCTTATTGGTTGAGAGAACAGATGACTGAGGGCAATTTTACAGTGAAAGATCAGAAACTAATCGGTTTCCCGCAGAACAAGCAGGATCAGGTGAAAGTAATCGCAAACATTGGCGGCTCTAATATCAGGTTTGATGTTCCCCTTCAATTCAAGTACACTGACCCAGTGAAAGGTGAAATTTATCAGCCTGTGATTACGGTACCCTCTATGCTGGTGAGTATCGCGCCAGGTGTTGTGCTGACGAAGGTAGTCCCGGCCTTCAAGCAGAATATTGAAGTGAGGTATCAAAGCCAGGTGAACGGTTCCCCTACTCCCGGCGAGCTAATTTTTTACAACAGCGGTTCAGCGATAGCGCGGCGTCCTGTGGTATTTGAAAAAGTTCGAAATAAATCACAGAGCATTTCTCTGCCACTCGATTCAATATTGTCTGTGAAGAAAAATACCGAGTTGTCGGTAGTTCTTGCTACGAAAGTTGGAAAGGTGAAGGAAACATATAATAATCATATGCGGCTTGTTAACTACGAACATATTCCTACTGTTCATTATATCTATCAATCAAAGATCAAAGTGGTGAATGAAGAGGTCAAAACAGTTGGAAAAAAGATTGGCTACATAAAAGGCGCAGGTGATAATGTGCCAGATGCCTTACACGCCATGGGATATGATGTGACAATCTTAGATAGAGCAGATCTAAACTTTGGATCTTTAAAAGCGTTTGATGCTATTATAACAGGTGTGAGAGCATATAACGTGCATGAATATCTTGGAGACAAATACGACGTGTTAATGGAATATGTTAAGGATGGAGGTAATTTGATTGTTCAGTATAATACCAACAACTTCGTGAGCACCGTGAAATCAAAAATTGGTCCTTATCCCTTTAATGTTGGTAGAAACAGGGTGACTGAAGAAAACGCTACTGTCAGATTTCTTAAGCCCGAGCACGATGTCTTGAATTTTCCTAATAAAATCGGCGCGGCTGATTTCGAAAATTGGACCCAGGAACGTGGAATTTATTTTGCCGATCAGTTAGATACGAAATACGAAACTATTTTTTCAATGAATGATCCCGGTGAACAGGAACAAACAGGAAGTCTTATTATTGCTGATTACGGCAAGGGAAAGTTTGTATACACTGGCTTGGTTTTTTTCAGGCAATTGCCTGCTGGTGTTCCAGGGGCTTATCGCTTGCTCGCAAATATGATTGCATTAAATAAAAAGCAGGGGTTCTAATATGCGTATACGACCGGGTAGACGAAATATCGCATTGGCTACCGCGATTATTGTAGGATTGATTGTTGGAATCGTTATCAAAAGAATGGCTTTCGGAATGCTAATCGGTATTTTGGTCGGCGTGTTGATTGGAGGGTTGTGGATTGGGAAGAAATAGGTTTAAGGTTTAAGGTTTAAGGTTTAAGGTTTAAGGTTTAAGGTTTAAGGTTTTGGCGCAGCAAGTTAGTAACAACTGCAAACCTTAACCTTTAAACGTTAAGCCTTAAGCGATCTTCGAGAATGCTTTAAAAATCATGGAATCTAACGAACGTGAAAAGGTGCCCCTATTCAAGAAATGGATCCACTGGTACATACTGGTGATTATGTGGCTTGTGGCATGTATTGTCTTCTTTTACTTCTTCACCAAATACTTTTCATGACCACACCAGACTGGATTGTACTGGGTATCACACTTGTCGGTATCATTGCTTACGGGCTATATAAAAGTCGCACAACAAAAAATCTGGATGGTTATTTTCTCAGTAACCGGGAACTGCCCTGGTATATGGTGCTGTTAAGTATCATGGCTACCCAGGCAAGTGCTATTACTTATCTCTCAGGACCCGGTCAGGCGTACACTGATGGAATGAGGTTTGTACAATATTATTTTGGATTGCCTCTGGCCATGGTGGTGATCTGTATCACCTTCGTCCCGATCTTTCAACGCTTAAGAGTTTATACCGCTTACGAATTTTTAGAACAACGCTTTGGTACCGCAACCAGTACATTCACGTCATTTCTCTTCCTGTTACAACGTGGAGTATCCACGGGTATCAGTGTGGCTGCACCTTCGATTATTTTGTCATCCTTGCTTGGTTGGGACATGTGGTGGACAAATGTTTTTATGGGCGGCGTCCTCATTATTTACACTGTCGCAGGGGGAGCTAAAGCCGTGGCGTATACGCAAACACTTCAATTCGTGATCATCTTTGTGGGCATGTTTGTAGCGGGCTACATGGTTGTGAGCCTGTTGCCCGAAGGGGTAGGCTTTATAGATGCTTTAAAAATCGGTGGTCAATCCGAAAAATTGAATGTTATTACATCCGGCCTGAGTGAGAATGGCTTTAACTGGACCGACAAGTATAATATATGGAGTGGAGTAATAGGTGGTTTTTTTCTTGCTCTTTCCTATTTCGGAACCGACCAGGTACAGGTTGGCCGTTACCTTGCGGCGAAATCGACTAAGGAAAGCAGGCTGGGGCTTTTGCTGAATGGGTTAATAAAAGTTCCTATGCAGTTCCTGATATTATTGCTAGGAGTGATGGTATTTACTTTTTATCAATATAATAAGCCCCCGCTGTTTTTCAACCAATAGCAGGTAGAAAAAGTTAAACGAACGGAGTACGCCTCAAAAGTTCACGAGATCGAGAAACAGTACGATTCAGTAAACCTGCTGAAAAGAAGCTCTATGACGGCGTTCGGAACGTCTGCCGAACAAGCCTTTGAATTGAATCGCCTGCAAAAGCAGTCTGATAGCCTTCGTTCATCTTTCAAGGAGATACTTAAAAAGCCGGAAGTGGGCGGCGAGGCGAACGATACGAATTATATTTTTTTACGTTTCGTTGTAGATTATTTACCGAAGGGATTAGTTGGCCTATTGATCGCCGTTATTTTCCTGGCTGCCTGGGGTGCGATCGCGGCTGCGCTCAATTCACTTGCATCAAGTACCATGGTCGATTTTCATAAGCGCTTTTCAAAAAGACAGGTCGTCCCAAGGAAGGAGTACCATTATTCGCGGTTTTATACATTTCTGTGGGGCGTTTTTTGCGTATTTGTTGCGCAGTTTGCAACTTCCCTTGGAAACAGTCTTATTGAAGCTGTAAACGTACTGGGCTCTTTATTTTATGGCGTAATCCTGGGGATTTTCCTGGTTGCCTTTTATTTTAAGCAAATCACTGGCAAGGCAGTTTTCATTAGCGCCCTTATTGTGCAGGTTTATATCATCACATCTTTTTTATGGCCATCGATAAGTGAACATTTCCCTCCGTTAGCCAAATTGCCGGCTACCATTACGGCGATCATGAGCAGCGCATCAACCATCGGTTTTCTATGGCTCAACGGTATTGGCGCAGTCGGCGTAGTTTTGTTATCCCTGGTGTTACAGTCATTCATTAGACCAAAGGCAACAGCCTAAAAAATCGATTACCAGCGAACAAAATTTGTCCTATAACGTTATACTGATTTAAAGATCGCGTTGTTGGCTCAGTTGAGAAGTGAGGCATTAATTCATCATTTTTTTTCCTATTCAAGATTTCCATTTTTTGAAAATATCAAGTCAGCTTTAGGCTTTTATAAACTGACTATTTTTCGGTACAGGTCTTCCCTAGTTTCTTAGACAGGGGGCATATGATTTGACATTCACTTTCAAAAGAAGTGTTATGAAAAATAAAGTTCTACTCATCTCATTTGGCGTCGTGCTACTGGGTAACTTAACGCAGGCACAGCAATCAGCGGCACAGCAGACACGGATCTTGAACATCAGTCAGCGGGTAGAGAAAAGCAAACTAAAGCTGAGTCAGCTGGAAAACGAACTTGTAGACAAAACAAATGAAAAGGAAAAGGCTGTAAAACAGGCAGTGGAGTCTGCAAATGAAAATCGTGACGCTGCCGTTAAACTCAGTGATGATGTACAACACCGCAAGAAGGCTAAAAGAGCTGAGAAACGTTCGGATCAGGCAAAACGTGATGCGAAGAAGGCCAGGCGGGCGACCCAGAACGCGAAGGAATTAGAGAACGATATTTCACAATTGAAAAAGCAAATAACCAAGGACGAGGCAGCACTTTCGAAATTGAATGCCCAGGCGGCGAATTAGTAAGTTAAGAAACATAAACTAGGTCGAAAGAAAGAGGCTGTCAATATAGACAGCCTCTAAAGCATCGTGACATCAGGCATATTCAGCCTTTATTTTAATGTAGCCAGCAGTTTTTGATTCAGCTCAACATAATCGTCATTCTTTGCCTCCTTGGCGAGTTCAATCGATTTGTTGGCCGTCGTGATTGCCTCCTGTTTCTTTCCGAGTTTAGCCAATACGTTTGCTTTCTGGTGATATATCCAAAATCCTTTTGGATTTTGCTCGATCGCCTTGTCGAACCATCCTAAAGCCTTGCTGAGGTCTTTCCCATTATTCATATAATACATGGCAGCACTGAAGTAAGGACGGTTATCCTTATTCATCAGGTTATCGATCTGTGCCATCACTTTTGTTTCAACATCAGACTTGATCGGTATGCGAACCGAGGTTTTATCCCATAACATAATCAGGTCCATAGTTGAAGGAGTGATTTTGTCGAATACCATCATAAAACTTTCAATTCCGAATGGTATTTCATCTGGCTTGACTGTTACTCTTGCAACATCCTGGTCTTGCTTGTAAGCGGATGGGCTGGTCACATCCAGCTGTTTACTAAGAATGATAGTCCATTCCCCTGTATTTGGAATCGTTAGCAGTCCATATTTTCCGGCAGGAATTTTTTTGTCGCCGAAAGTAACCTCTTCACCGAAGGTGATTGTTGTAGCCTGGTTTGCTCCTGTTCGCCAGACTTTTCCGTATGGAACAAGATCCCCAAAAATCTTTCTTTGCTTTACAGCGGGCCGGGAATATGATATTTCCACGGAAGACAAAGCGAAATCCTGTTTTAGATTTTGCGTTGGAGAAGGAGCGGGAGTTGATAATGTTTGTGCATCAAGAGAGAACATAATAGAACCAAGAGCTAATACTAATAAAAACTTTTTCATTTGTATGATTTTTGTTTGTTGGAATGATAAATGAATGCAGTGAAAATGATGGCAGCAGTTTTTTCAAAGTTATGAGATAAAGTATGATAGCGAACCTAATTGATGAGCAATATTAGAATTTTACGATAACCGTGATCCTTGTTTTTTTGCTATTCAATAATTTCCACGGAGGTCCTTCCTGGATAAGTCGGATTGCTTCTTTGTCGTGATCTTTGGAGAGGCTTTTTTCAATTTCGAAATCTGACAGCGTGTTAGGCCTCTTAACCTGGAATGAGACGACAACTTCCCCCTTTAATTGAGGATTAGTTGCAGGAACCTTTTTATTCGCCTCAAGGTATTTTTCATATTCAATCCATCCAATTTCGGGAACCGCGTTTTGTACCTTTCCCGTTATTCGTGAAGCGGCTTTTTTTCTTTCGTTGCCATAACTGCTAACTTCTACATCTTGCAGGTTTTGATTATTGGGTTCGAGAACAAGCTTATTTGACCCAATATTATTTTGCAGTCGGAAATTCCGCTGTTCGAATCCGATCAATGCAACCTGGACATCAACAACAGAATCTTTTCTGCTAAAATTAAAATTGCCACCTTCGTCCGTTACAATACTCACTCTGTCTGGCATGATCTGCAAGTTTGCGTATGGCAACGGTTTATTATTGGGATCGAGCACGCGACCTGAAAAATTATTTAACTGACCTGCCGGCTGACTGCTTCTTACATCCCCTGATCCGGGAGCCTTTGCCGCAGGAGTTTCATAATCACGTTGCCTGGAAGAAATTGGCGCGTCGGTCGGCAAATGCTGTGTTTTCTTTGCAGATAATTCTACACGCTGCTGTTTCAGGTCATCCTTTGCCTCTGTTTCTTTTAAGGCTAAATCGGTGGCTTTCTCTTTAGACAATTCACCGTCCTGTCGACTTTTGCTTTTAACTGAAAAGGGTGAAGTTGCTTCAGCCGTTTCTTGTGTCGGGCGAGAAGGCGTAATCGATTTTTTATCCTGGTTTTGTTGCGAATCGGGTATGACGGACGGTGTTGTTGATCTTTCTTGTTCGGGCCTTTGCGACGAGATGCTATCATTTTTCTGCTTTTCAGAGACCGCCAGCTTTGGCCTCGTGTTTTCGTCCGGAGTGCTACGGTTGTTGTATATCGCAACGCCCACAATTGAAAAGATAATCACTGCTGCTGCAATCTGCCACCACCCGAAACGAGTCAGCGGAATTACGCTTGCAGGTTTCTTAATTCTTTCATTAAATTCTTTATTAAGTTTTTCCAAATCAGACTCTATCACCTTTTCGTCTTCCTCTTTCATTGCCATCTCAAACCCTTCAATAGCATCTGCTAAAAATGGATCATCAAGTGCCGCAGTTTCCATTGCATGCATTTCCTCAGCAGACATCGCCCCCCGCAAATACCGCTGTATATCCGCCGCCGAATACTGATTGCTATTTTGTTTCTGATCACTCATTTCTTTTGTTGGTTCTGTTTTGGAGTTTCAAGGTTTCAAAGTTCCAGTTTCCAACTTGAACGTCTAAGTTTAAAGTTTAAGGTTTAGGTTATCTCTTATGATCATGATTATAATGAAAACGTTCCTGAATTCATTCTTAGATTTTCAAATTTTAAAATTTGTATTCCCGGATTCCATTTTCAAATTTTCAAATCTTAAAATTTTCAAATTACAAACTAACCATCTTCTCCATACAAATCTTCAGGTTCCTTCGTCCATTCTGAATATAACTTCTCACTTTGTTCCACTCGATGCCTGTTTCGTCAGATATTTCTTTATAACATTTGTTTTGCAAATAAAATAATTCCACCGTCATTTTTTGTTCGGCTGACAAAGTCTGCATACACTTTTCCAATTGCTTGAAATTCTCCTCTTTTTGCATGACGCCATTCAGATGCACTTCTTCTTCCGATTGCATAAAATCCCCTTTAAACTCCATTGTCTTGAGGTTTTTGGGAGTGCGCAATTGCATCAGGCAGTAATTTTTAGCCAATGTATATAGCCAACCCTTAAAATTATCAACTTGGTGTTTGTTTAATTTCTGCACCAGTTCTTCAAAGATTTGCATTACTGCATCTTTAGCGCTCTCAGAATCTTTCAGGTATTTGAAACAAACACCAAATAATAGGTCCATATAGCGCTGGAACAAAACGCCCAGTACATCGAGATCTCCGGTTTCCCTGTATATGCTGACAAGCTCGTTATCGGTAAGATCGGAATTTGCTATGTTTTTGATGAAAGCCAGTGGATATAAATTGGTTTAAAAACAAGATAGTTTAAAAATAACAGTTGGTTGCTTATGTAAAAATAAAAATGGGTGCATCAATCACAAAATTGACATTATGCGCTACTTACTTTTAGTCTGTTCTACACTGCTTTTTGCAGTTTTGGCCTTCCGCTCAACGGGGCAATTTGAGGTGAAAGGGATAGTAATCAATGCATCGGGTGGATCGCCGATTGCTGGTGTATCTGTTTCGCTTAAAGGCACGAATACCATCACCACTACGAGAACTGATGGTAGATTTTCAATCAAAATAAACAAAGAAAAAGCAGTGCTTGTTTTTTCGGCTGTTGGCTACGAAAATGTGGAACAGGCCGTAACCAATGATGGGAAAGAGATCACTGTTCGGATGAAATCTTCAACACATGCCCTGCAGGAGGTAGTAGTGGCCGCACAAGCACAAAAAAGACGTTCACGGACGGTTGGTGCCCCTGTCGCAAGGGATAGTAAAGCAGAAAAAATATATGATGATGGATATAGCAACCAACTCCAGGGCCGTGTCCCCGGCGTTGTCGCCGACAAATCTTCCAGCAGGTTTCACAAAAAAGAGATGCCGCAATCAGATTCCTGGCGCTATAACAATAATTACGAACGGGAGGGTTATGATGCGATTGTCGAGAACCGTTTTTTGAAAGTGACAGATAATCCGTTATCGACATTCTCCATCGATGTGGATGCTGCTTCGTACAGCAACATCCGCAGAATGTTGAATGCAGGAAATATGCCCCCGGCAGGCGCGGTGCGGATTGAAGAAATGATTAATTATTTTCAATACGAATATCCTCAACCAGAAAACGGAAATCCTTTTTCTATCAACACCGAAATCTCCGAATGTCCCTGGAATAACAGCCATAGGCTTGTAGTGATCGGCTTGCAGGGCAAAAAAATATCTTCCGAGAATCTTCCGGCTGCAAATCTTGTCTTCCTGGTAGATGTATCAGGTTCTATGATGGATGCCAATAAGCTACCGCTGGTAAAGCAATCGCTGAAATTACTGGCGGACCAGCTACGTCCGCAAGATAAAGTTGCAATGGTTGTCTATGCGGGGAATGCAGGATTGGTATTGCCTTCGGTAAGCGGAGAGGAAAAAGCAAAAATTAAAGATGCTATTGATCAACTCGAAGCAGGTGGCTCAACCGCAGGAGGGGCAGGAATTCAATTGGCATATAAAGTGGCTAAAAACAATTTCCTTAGAAATGGAAACAATCGCGTGATTTTATGTACGGATGGCGACTTTAACGTTGGCACAAGCAGTGATGCAGCATTAGAACAAATGATTGAGGAGGAGAGAAAAAGCGGTGTGTTCCTCACCGTGTTGGGGTATGGCACAGGGAATTACCAGGACGCTAAAATGCAGAAGCTCGCCGATAAAGGAAATGGCAATCATGGTTACATCGATAATTTCCAGGAGGCAAGAAAAGTCCTGGTGAATGAATTCGGAGGTACGTTGTTTACGATTGCGAAGGATGTGAAGCTTCAGATCGAATTCAACCCGACTAAGGTACAGGCATACAGGCTTATTGGTTATGAAAACAGGCTATTGAACAAAGAAGACTTCAATAACGATCTGAAGGACGCCGGTGAGCTCGGAAGTGGCCACACAGTAACAGCCTTGTATGAAGTGATACCAGTAGGAATAAAATCGAATTTTACTGAGTCAGTGGATAAACTAAAATACCAGAAAGAACCCAAGACAAGTGGATTGGATGAAACTGATGAAGTGATGACTATCAAGTTCAGGTATAAGAAACCTGATGAAGATAAAAGTAAATTGATAGAACATCCGGTTATCGATCTTGCAATACCAGTTCAAAAAACTTCCGACAATTTTCGCTTTGCAGCAGCCGTTGCACAGTTCGGAATGCTGCTTAGGAATTCCGAATTCAAACAAACCTCCACTTATAACAACGCATGGAAACTTGCTAAGTCTTCACTTGGCGAAGACAAAGAAGGGTATCGCAGCGAGTTTCTTAGGATGGTTAAAAACGCAGAATCGCTGGTGCAGACCAGAAACCCTTTCGAACAGGAGGTGAATACAAAAAAATAATTTTTGACTTTTTGTTGCCACGAATTTCACTAATTATCACGAAATAAATCCGTGGTAATCCGTGCAATCCGTGGCATCATATTTCAATTATATTTAAGAGAAGCTTGTTAATTATTTTATAAGTTCAAAAAAAATATTTGTTTCCCAGGTTAAAACACTACTATATTTGCTAACGGTGTTAGGAAAAACGATATTATGGGAATCGTAGAGAGAAAGTTAAGGCAGAAGGAAGAGGTCAGAGCAGCTATCCTGGATACTGCCTGGCAACTCGTTAAGAAAGAAGGCTGGCAACAGCTTTCTATTCGGAAGATTGCCGATGCAATTGAATACAGTGTTCCTGTAATTTATGATCACTTTGAAAATAAGGAGGCGATTCTGTTTGAGATAGGCAAACAGGGATTCCAGCTGCTTTCGAAGAAAATGCAGCAAGCGAAGGACAAGCATACAAATCCTGCAGAACAGTTGAAGGCAATGGCAGATGCATATTGGAATTTTGCATTCAAAAACAAAGAGTATTATCAATTAATGTTCGGATTAGGGATGCCGTGTTGTGAAGTTGAAAAAAATATGCCCGAGAAGACTGATTTCAGAAATCTTGTGATGGGCTCAATCGATGAAATCATTAAAAAAAATAAGGTTCCGGCTACGAATGCGTGTTTAAAATATCACACTTTCTGGTCTGTGATTCACGGACTGATTTCAATGAAAATGATGCGCGGGTCTGACGCGCCTGATGATTTAAATAAAATGGTACTCGATGACGCCGTTGAAGGTATCATCAGGAACCTCGAACGATAAATTTTTTTGCTGATTAATCTAACAATGTTAGGAAAAATAACATTGAAATAATACTCCGATTGTTGCCGCTTCTGCGAGGCTTACCGCGTTCGGGTAATAATAGCAGTTGTCTTTATAATCAAAAAATAATTTTTAACCGGGAAGTACCAAACTTTCCCTAATAAAACTGTTATGCTTAAAAGTTCTAACATCACCCTACAGTTTCCTCGGGTATCCGCTTTTCTTCAAAAGTATATTATCCTAATAATTGGCGCGGCAACGATTGGCGCTTTAGAGGCCTGCAATTCAACTTCAGGAAGCGAAGGCATGTCGTTTCCGCCGCAGGCTTTGCCGGTGGCGTAGGGCGACTGCGGCATCAGCGGGGCGTCTT
>DAINQQ010000021.1:0-40860 GCA_036742645.1 Flavitalea sp. | reverse complement strand
CGACAGGCATAGCTGGCTCGACAACCGGGGAAGAAAAAATTATCCGTTGCTTTTTGATCAAAGCCATCAACCCAAAAAAGCATATTGGGATGTAGTGAACTTCCAACCAGAAAAATCAACATCAAACCTGAAAGGATTTTAGCAACATGTGGATCGATTCTTTCAAAAAATATTTTGTCATCAACAGCACCTGAAGAAATCGCGCCTTCGTCGTTAACATTTTTCCGTAACTCTTAAAGATGCTAACATAAACAAATCTCTACTATGCAAAAATTGAAAAGACAACTTGCTATAACAACGTTTACTATAGCAGCGGTCTGTTTCTTCGGTTGTAATAACGAAGAAGCTAAAGACACGGACGAACCAAAGGCTGAAACAAAAGAAGAAAAAAAGAAGGAATATATTTCTCAACCACTTGTTTCGCATATCTACACAGCAGATCCGTCCGCTCATGTCTTCAACGGGCGTATCTATATCTATCCCTCACATGACACGGCGACCGGCACACCTGAAGATGACCTGGGGAGCCATTTCAATATGATGGATTATCATATACTATCAATGGATAGCATTGGTGGAAAAGTAACCGACCACGGGGTAGCATTGCATCTCAGGGATATTCCATGGGCAGGCCGGCAACTATGGGCACCGGATGCGGCTTTTGCAAAGAACACATACTACCTGTATTTTCCTGTAAAAGATAAGCAGGATGTTTTTCGGATTGGCGTAGCTACAAGCAACAAACCAGAAGGTCCATTTGTTGCCGATAAACAGCCTATTAAAGGGAGTTACAGCATCGACCCGGCTGTTTTTAAAGATGATGATGGTTCGTTCTATATGTACTTCGGCGGTATTTGGGGAGGACAACTACAACGATGGAATAACAATACCTATGATTCAGCAGGCAAATTGCGGCAGCCCGGAGAGCAAGCAATACTGCCAAGAGTAGCCAGGCTAAGCAAAGACATGAAGAGTTTCGCGGAACCTGTGAAGGAAGTACAAATTGTTGACAAAGAAGGTAAACTATTTACTGAAAAAGACAATGACAAACGCTTTTTTGAAGCAGCCTGGATGCATAAATTTAATGGTAAATATTACCTGACGTATTCAACAGGCGACACACATTTTATCAATTATGCAATTGGCGACAATCCCTACGGTCCTTTCAGTTACCAGGGCGTAGTACTAAATCCAGTCGAAGGGTGGACGAATCATCATTCAATCGTAGATATAAATGGAAAGTGGTACCTGTTTTATCATGATGTGCAACTGAGTGGCAAGACACACCTACGAAACGTAAAGGTAACGGCGGTGAAACACAAAGACGATGGAAGCATAGAAACACTTAGTGCAACCAAATAACCGTACATCCACTCTGTGCTTCTCTGTGAATGACCTCTGTGTATCTCTGTGGTTAAAAAAAAGCCTTGGGTGCTGCACTAATTAAACCACAGCGGAGGCACACAGGTATACACAGAAGACCACGGAGGTTAAGATAAACTCATGAGTATTGAAACTCATACTACAATGCAAATGCTCATATGAAAAAATTTATTCTGAGTTTAAATATTATTATCTCCATTTTATATTCTTCCGCGCAGGTCTGGAATGGAAAGAAATCGGCAGTCGTATTGACTTATGATGATGCATTGAATGTTCATCTTGATAATGCCATTCCGTTGCTGGATTCGTTAGGTCTAAAAGGCACTTTTTATTTATCTGGCTATTTTCCGGGTTGCAGGGAGCGCCTGGTTGACTGGAGAAAGGCAGCAACAAAAGGTCATGAATTGGGTAACCATACCTTGTTTCATCCCTGCATCGGCAATCAGCCAGG
The DNA here is from genome assembly GCA_036742645.1 of Flavitalea sp. GTDB lineage: Bacteria > Bacteroidota > Bacteroidia > Chitinophagales > Chitinophagaceae > Flavitalea. Next base: position 39,026 of record DAINQQ010000021.1, on the reverse strand, counting down.
GAGACAATGGGTGAAACCTGATTACGATATGAGTAAATACACAGTTCAACGAATGGTTGATGAAACAAGAATGACCAACGTGTTACTGGAGGCAATTGATGGAAAAAAGAAACGAACATTCGCCTACACATGCGGAGACATGAAGATTGGAGATTCATCTTTTATCAATAACATGAAGAATGATTTTGTTGCAGCAAGAGCGGTACGCCATGAGATGCACCCTATCAACCAGGTTGATCTGTATAACGTTGACTGCTATGCTATCAACGGGCAAAGTGGAGAGGAGATGATTGAGCTGGTTAAGAAATCAATGCAGACAAATAGCCTGCTTGTGTTTCTTTTTCATGGAGTAGGCGGCGAGCATGCATTAAATGTCTCACTACCTGCACATCGCCAGCTGCTACTTTTTTTGAAGCAACAGGAGAAGGATATATGGGTTGCTCCGATGATCGATGTTGCGGAACAGGTAAAAAAACACCATTCAAAGCAAGGCACCATGTTCACTTCGAACCAGCGCTGAAAACAAATCAAAAATAAACTGTATAATGAAGATCACGTTTTTCATAATCTTTATATCTCTCTTTGCATTTGAGGTCGATGGTCAGCTTACGCAACAGCAACAAGACAGCATCCGGAGGAGGCAGGTGATGGATAGCATTCGGAAGCTGACAGAGGAAGACCATAAGGGAATGCTTTCAATGCTTGGAATTACTTCGTTACGACCCGGCGCAAACGGCAGCAATCCAAATGCGCCTAACGCCGCAAATTATGATGAATCAAAAGCCAATCCTTACCCGAACCTTCCGGAGGTACTTACGTTGAAGAATGGGAAAAAAGTAATTACGGCCAAGGACTGGTGGCAAAAACGTCGACCCGAGATTGTAGAAGACTTCGACAGGGAGATCTATGGACGAACTCCCAAAAATACACCTAAGGTGGATTGGGAAGTTGTCAGTATTAAAAATGATACGAATAATAATATACCAGTTATTACAAAGAAACTGATCGGGCATGTCGACAACTCCTCATACCCTGCGATCAAAGTTGATATAGACTTAACATTAACGACTCCTGCAAATGCCAGCGGACCAGTACCTGTAATTATGGAATTCGGCTTTGTATTTCCTCCCGGATTCAGACCTCCTGCGCCACCACGCGATACGTCATCTGGACCGCGACCGCCTGCTCCTCCCAGCTGGCAGCAACAGGTTCTTGAACGGGGGTGGGGATATGCGATTTTAATACCAACCAGTATACAAGCAGATAATGGTGCCGGACTTCGCCAGGGTATAATCGGTTTAGTGAATAAAGGACAGCCACGAAAGCCCGATGACTGGGGATCATTAAAGGCATGGGCCTGGGGCGCAAGCCGCGCCCTTGATTATTTTGAAACAGATAAATCGGTGGATGCAAAAAAAATTGCTATCGAGGGGCACTCACGGTATGGCAAGGCTGCACTTGTAACACTGGCTTATGAGCCAAGGATGGCGACGGCTTTTATCAGTTCGTCAGGAGAAGGTGGTGCGAAGTTACATCGTCGCAATGCCGGAGAAATTGTTGAGAATGTGGCGAGCGCTAATGAATACCACTGGATGGCTGGAAATTTTATCAAATATGCTGGTCCATTAACCTGGCATGATCTGCCCGTGGATTCGCATGAGTTGATTGCCCTGTGCGCACCTCGCCCTGTTTTCATCAGCAGTGGCGAAAAAGGTGACGGCTGGACTGATCCAAGAGGAATGTTTATGGCGGCAGCCGCAGCTGGACCGGTATATCGCATACTTGGTAAGAAGGATTTAGGAACAAATGAATTTCCAAGGGTAGAAACGGGGTTAATGGATGGCGAAATTGCGTTTCGCCAACATAGTGGTGGACATACGCCCGGTCCTAACTGGCCAATCTTCCTGGAATTTGCAGCAAGGTATCTTAAATAGTAAACAGTGTTCGTGAAAAAAGTGTAAAAAACGCACTAGTTGATAAAAGATCATGTAATGAAAGTTTCTGCACACATTTGCACATCAATATTGACGCTTGCGTTGCTGATCAATTGCAATGCACAAACAAGTGTAACAAAATTTCCTTTCCAGGATCATACCCTTCCCCTGGAACAAAGAGTAAATGACGTTGTCGGCCGGTTAACTCTTGAAGAAAAAGTAGGGCAGATGTTAAATGCAACTCCCGCAGTTCCGCGACTGAATATTCTTGCTTATGATTGGTGGAACGAAGTATTACACGGAGTTGCACGAACGCCGTTTAGAGTTACGGTATTTCCACAAGCGATTGCGATGGCTGCAGGATTCGATACAGCTGCATTGTATACGATGGCCGATTATTCGGCTCTGGAAGGAAGAGCAGTTCACAACAAAGCCATAGAGCTCGGCAGAACAAACGAACGATATCTCGGACTAACGTACTGGACGCCCAACATAAATATTTTCCGCGACCCGCGTTGGGGCCGCGGACAGGAGACATATGGCGAAGATCCCTTCCTCACCGCAACTCTTGGAAAATCTTTTGTTCGTGGATTACAGGGTGATGATCCAAAATATCTAAAGGCCGCAGCCTGCGCAAAACACTATGCCGTACATAGCGGACCGGAGCCCTCACGACATGTCTTCAATGTCGACGTTAGTAATTATGATCTCTGGGATACTTATTTGCCAGCATTCAAAGAACTAGTGACGAACGCCAACGTAGCAGGTGTTATGTGCGCATATAACGCCTTCAGAAAACAACCATGTTGTGGAAGTGATGAATTGATGATAAATATTCTTCGCAAAGAATGGAACTTCACCGGCTACGTGACGTCTGATTGCTGGGCTATCGATGATTTTTTTAAAAATCACAAAACACATCCTGACGCCGCCAGTGCATCAGCCGATGCGGTGTTACATGGAACCGACATCGATTGTGGAACCGATGCTTATAAGTCTTTGGTGCAAGCCGTGAAGGATGGAAAAATCACTGAACAACAGATAGACGTATCCCTGAAAAGATTATTCACAATTCGTTTTCGTCTTGGAATGTTTGATCCGCCTTCAGTTGTTAAGTATGCACAAACGCCAACATCGGTGTTGGAGAGTCCGGCTCACAAAGCGCACTCGCTGAAAATGGCAAGACAGGCCATCGTATTATTAAAGAACCAGGATCATACATTGCCTTTAAGTAAGAAAATAAAGAAAATTGCTATTCTCGGCCCCAATGCGGATAATGCAATCTCGGTCCTGGGAAATTATAATGGAATCCCGTCGGAAATCACAACAGTGCTGCAAGGGATCAGAAATAAGCTAAACAATCATGTAGAAATTATTTATGAGAAGGCAATTAATTTTACCAATGACACATTGCTGACATATGCTGATATCAATAACCAATATACTTGGGCGGGCAAGCAGGGTTTCAAAGCTGAGTATTTTGATAACCGCGAGTTACAGGGTGTTCCGGTACTTACAAAAACAGAAAATAATCTCGATCTATTTTGGCAGGAAGGCCAGATTGTTGGCGGAAATCTCAGAGCAAATAACTTTTCGGTCAGGTATACTACAAATTTTACACCTGCAAAAGACGGCGAGATTACTTTTGAAATAGACGGCGACGACGGCTATAAGTTTATTCTGAACGATATGGAGAAAGTGAATGCGTGGACGCGGAATCGATGGGGCGCGAGGACTTACAAATTACAAACCAGGAAAGATTCTGTGTATAAATTGGTAATTGAATATTGGCAGGGAGAAGGCAAAGCAAACATTAGGCTTAGAGCAGGAAATTTTGTCAAAACAGATTTCACGGCCCTGTCCGCCCGCGTCAAAGACGCCGATGCTGTGGTATTCGTGGGCGGTATTTCACCGCAATTAGAAGGTGAGGAAATGAGGGTCGATTATCCCGGCTTTAATGGAGGTGACCGTACCTCGATTTTATTGCCACAGGTGCAGACAGATCTATTGAAAATATTGCATGCTACAGACAAGCCGGTTGTATTTGTAATGATGACTGGCAGTGCAATTGCGATTCCCTGGGAGGCAGAAAACATTCCCGCAATTATCAATGCCTGGTATGCAGGACAGTCAGCTGGTACTGCCGTTGCTGATGTTCTGTTTGGCGATTATAATCCAGCGGGGCGGTTACCAGTAACATTTTATAAATCCGATGCGGATCTTCCAGACTTCAATGATTATTCCATGGAAAACCGTACCTACCGGTATTTCAAAGGGCAGCCTTTGTATTCTTTCGGTTATGGGCTGAGCTATTCGACTTTCAGATACGATCAACTTAAACTGCCAGCGATAGGTAAAGCTGGAAACAACATCGCGGTCAGTGTTCGCGTAACCAACACCGGAAAAAAAGATGGGGATGAAGTTGTGCAGTTATATGTTATAAATAAAAATAAGAGCATCAGGTCACCTCTCAAGGCATTGAAAGGTTTTAAAAGAATAATGTTGAAGGCAGGTGAAAGCAGGATAGTGCAATTCGAATTGACGACGCAAGATTTAGCTGTACCAGATGAGCAGGGTTCGATGCAAATGTTAAAAGGAAAGATATCGGTTAGTGTTGGTGGTTGCCTGCCGGATGAAAAATCACAATCAACCTCCAACTCGGTTACAGCTGACATTACAATTAATTAATGACGATTTATATATGGCAAGAAATATTTTCGTGTTGATCCTGGCCGTCGGCAGCGTTCTGATAAGCCATGCGCAAAAAATAGCCGGCTTTGAGGTAGAGCTTAGTAAACCAACAAATGGTTTGGATGTTCCAGTAAGTATGAATCTCGATCAGGTTTCTTTTGTTGCCGATTCATTGCTAACGCTCTTAGAAGTCAACGGATCACAAAGAACTCCTGTGCCCTTCCAAATTACGCAGGGAAAGAACCGGACGCTCAATTGGATGATAAGCGCAGGTAACAATGGAGCTAAGAAACGTGTCTTTGAATTGATAAAGAGCAAACCGGCAACCTTTGATGTCATTAATGCAATAGTGAAAGATGGATCTTTAACCATTCAATCCGGGAACAAAAATCTTTTGCGCTACTGGTATCAAACTGTTTACCCTCCTGCCGGTGTGGATTCATCTTTTAAGAGAAGCGGATTTATTCATCCCCTTTGGACACCTAAGGGTCAGGAGCTAACGCGCATCCAGGCTCCTGATCACTATCATCACTACGGAATCTGGAATCCCTGGACACATGTTTTGTTCGAAGGAGATACGGTAGACTTTTGGAATATTAGAGGCAAACAGGGAACCGTGCGATTTGGCAAATTCGCTTCGGTTACGAGTGGTCCGGTATTTTCTGAATTCAAAGCACTGCATGAACACGTTGCGTTTAAAAAAGATAAAATAGAAAAGGTAGCATTGAATGAAATTCAAACCGTGCGGGTTTACAAACCAGGAAACAACCAGGATTATTACATTGCCGATATCACTATCGAATTGAATTGCGCCACTGAGAGCCCATTTCTCATTTTGGAATACAGGTATGCTGGACTTGGATGGAGAGCAACCGAAAAATGGAATAAAGACAATAGCGAGGTACTTACTTCTGAAGGAAAGTCGCGCAAAGAATCCGACGGGTCAACGGGAAAGTGGTTTATTGTACAGGGTGCGCTCGACAACGAATACGGAGGAGCAGTGATGATGTCTTATCCTGCGAACTACAATCATCCTGAACCAATGCGTATCTGGCCCGAAAACTCTAACCGAGTTGGTGAGATGTTCGCAATGTTTGCTCCTACCAAAAACACAAACTGGTTGCTTAAACCCGGGCAGACCTATTCATTGAATTACAGGTTTGTTGTCTTCAATGGAAAGTTTACCAAAGAAAAAGCAGAATCTGCCTGGCAATATTTTGCGAATCAACCTAAGATTATTATTAAATAGTTATCCAGATTATTTATCACATAAATTTTCATACTATGCAAGAGGTATCCAACTCAAGAAGGAAGTTTATAAAGAATGCTGCCATCCTTTCGGTCGCGCCCTACATTGTTCCTTCCAGTGTTTTCGGCAAAAATGCACCGAGCAATCGCATAAATGTCGCAGCAATTGGCACCGGGCGTATTTCACGCATTCATGATCTGCCCGGTGTTTGGCGACATGACTTTGCTCAGGTAATGGCAGTATGTGACCTTGATGCAAATAGAGCGGAGGAGGGAAAAAAACTGGTGAATGAATATTATACAAAAAAGAATGGCTCACCATTTGAAGGCGTGAAAGTGTATACCGATCACCGCGAGCTTTTAAATAACAAAGATGTCGATGCGGTTCTCATAAGTACTCCCGATCACACCCACGCGATGATCGGCGTGGCGGCTGCGAAAGCAGGCAAACATATCTATATGCAAAAGCCGGCGTCACTAACAATTGCGGAAGGCAGAAAGATCAGTGATGTTATTCAGAAAACAAATGTAAAATTCCAAATCGGCAGCCAGCAACGATCGTCCGAACAATTTAGGTATGGCGCCGAGCTGGTTCGTAATGGGCGCATCGGGCAATTGAAAAAAGTGTATGTAGGCCTGCCCGGTGATCCTCCCGGCGGTAACAAACAACAAATGCCTGTTCCGGCTAATTTCAATTACGATATGTGGCTGGCTTCAACACCGGAAGTGTACTACACCGAAGATAGAGTTCATCCGCAATCGGGATATGGCAGACCAGGTTGGTTACGATGCGAACAGTTTGGCGCTGGAATGATCACCGGGTGGGGTGCACATCATATCGACTCTGCACATTGGGGCATGGGCATGGAACGTTCAGGACCCGTTGAAATATGGGGCAAAGCAGAATTTCCAAAGGAAGGTTTATGGGATGTACACGGAATTTTCACAACGCATGCTTTGTACAATAACGGCGTTGAGATGATTGTCAGTAACGAATTGCCGAACGGCATAAAGTTCGAAGGAACCGACGGATGGGTTTTTGTATCCAGGGGTGATTACCAGGTTACATCGTCTGATCCCGGAGCAAAAGGAACACAGGCAAAGAAAATCGATGCAAGCGATCCAAAGATCCTGACATCGGTGATCAGTGCCAACGAATTTCATCTTCCGGTGAGTACGAATCATCATGGTAACTGGCTCGAAGCTATACGGGATAATAAACAGCCAATAGCACCAGTTGAAGAAGCACATCGTTCCTGTTCTGCCTGTTTGCTTCATCATATAGCTATGAAGCTTAACCGAAAAGTGTATTGGGATCCGGCAAAAGAACAATTTAAAAATGATGCGGAAGCAAATAAAATGGTGAGCCGTCCGCAGAGAAAGGCCTATGCGATTTAGATTACACCAGGAATAATTCGCGCAAAGACGCCAAGACGCAAAGGAGCCGTTTTTTGCGTCTTAGCGTCTTTGCGAGCATTTTACGAGTTGAGAACTCTCAGCTCGACTTATTTGACAGCATAAAACCTGATTAGGATGAGAAATTGTTTGCTACTCTTTGTTTTTTTGCCAGTCCATTCCGTAATTGCGCAGAAAACAGATTCCCTGTCACCGCGTGTATATGAGTACGCGCGATTGGAAACAATCAAAGAAGAAAGCCGGCTAAGAAAGCAAATACTTGAAGGAAGCACGACTTCTCTTTCGCATTTCGAAGTTCATAGTTCAACAATACCTCCTGGAAAATCAGCGCATCCCCCACATGTACATGATGATGTCGAGGAATTAATCATCGTCAGGGAAGGCCAAATAAAGATCACCATAAAAGATCAAAGCAAAATAGTCGGACCAGGTAGTGTCGGTTTTGCTATGCCAGGTGATTTACACGGATTTGAGAACGCAGGCAACACTCCCGCGACCTATTATGTCTTGAAATATAAATCAAGATTGCCGGTGGATGGCGAGCGAGCAAAACAAAACGAGGGCTCTTTTATCCTAAACTGGAATGACCTGCCTATGGCAAAAACAGAAAAAGGTGGAAGAAGAGAGTTTTTCAACAGGCCCACATCACAGCTGGTGAAATTTGAAATGCATACTACTGCCCTCAATCCCGGCCTCGACAGTCACGCACAACATACACACAAGGAAGAAGAGATCATTTTGCTGCTACGAGGAAATGTTACCATGCATATCGCGAATGACTTTTATAAGGCAAATCCCGGTGATATTGTCTTTCTTCCCTCGCAGATCCCACATGCGTTGAAGAATACGGGTAATGTACAATGCGAATACTTTGCTTTTCAGTGGAGAAACTGACCTAACGAAAAACAATAACAACCATCATGAAAAAAATTTTCCTGAATCTGTCTTACGGAATGATCTTTTTACTAGCATGTAAAATTGATGCCAACGCACAGCAAAACAAAGTGGGATTGTTCGATGATCATGGTGATGTTGGCAATCCAAAGCTGTCCGGATCGGTGATCTACGATCCTCAATCACAGCAATATACGATGCAGGGCGCCGGCTCCAACATGTGGGCTACAGCCGATCAATTTCATTTTCTATGGAAAAAAATAAAGGGAGATTTTATTATCAGCGCCACTATCAGGTTTATCGGAAAAGGAACCGATAATCACAGGAAGATTGGCATCATAGCGCGAGACAAGTTAAGCACGGATTCACGTTATGCGGATGCCTGTGTGCATGGCGATGACCTATCTTCACTTCAATTCAGGCCGACAGATGCGGCACAAACAGACCAGGTCGTGTTATCAGTGTTTCATCCAACCGATATAGAATTGCAACGCATTGGTAATACATTTATTTTTTCTGCCGCGGTATTTGGCGAAAATTATAAATCAGTAACGAAGGAGATTGCGTTGAACGATGAAGTCTACGCAGGTTTATTTATTTGTTCGCATAGAGATAGTATCATAGAAAAAGCTGTTTTTAGTAATGTTCGCATAATTATCCCGGCGGCAAAGGATTTCAGACCCTACAGAGATTATATTGGAAGTCATATTGAAACAATGGATGTTCAAACCGGTCAAAGAAAAATTCTGTATAGTGCACCCAATTCGTTGCAAGCCCCTAACTGGACATCCGACAACAAATACCTTATCTATAACGCCGAGGGACTGTTGTATAAATATGACTTTGCAAAGGGTTCGACTGACAGCCTGAACACAGGCTTCGCGCGAAGTAATAATAATGATCACGTGCTCTCATTCGACGGAAAAATGCTTGCGATCAGTAATCACATGGGTCCTAAACGCTTCTCAACTATTTTTACTTTACCTGTTACAGGTTCAAACAAGCCCGTACAAATCACTTTAGATACGGCGCATTCATACCTCCACAGCTGGTCTCCCGATGGAAAAAAATTAATATTTACCGGTCAGAGAAAGAATCAATTTGATATCTGGTCGGTTGATATCGCCACCAAAAAAGAGACAGCACTTACAAATACTCCGACGTTGGACGATGGACCCGAATACAGTCCCGACGGTAAATGGATCTATTTCAATTCGACCCGAACAGGAACTATGAAGCTCTGGCGAATGAAACCTGATGGAAGCAACCAGGAACAGGTCACCTTTGATGAGTATAACGATTGGTTTCCCCATTTCTCACCAGACGGAAAATGGATTGTCTACATCTCGTTTCCAAAAGATATAGATCCGAATGATCATCCATTTTATAAAAAAGTCTACCTGCGATTAATGCCTGCAAGCGGCGGTGTTCCTAAAACGATTGCTTACGTGTATGGAGGACAGGGAACTATTAATACGCCGTCATGGTCACCGGATAGCAAGAAGATAGCGTTTGTCAGCAATACGCAGTTGAAATGATATGTACAGTGTTTGATATAAGATGTACAAAGTGGGATACTACGAAGTACGACGGAAAATGTGGGATGTACAATTTACGATGTACGAGGTATTAAATATTAAATATGAACTATGAAAATAGAAAGTACAAAGATGCTTGAGAGATTTGATGTGTCATGTAAAATCTAGCGTGTTATGAGATTTGAGTTTCTGAATTCTGAATTCCTGGTCTTAACTAATAATTACAACTATGAATCGTCGGGATACATTAAAACAATTGCTTTTGGCATCAGGAGGGCTGATAGCCCTACCGTCGTGGGCTCGGGAATGGAATGTAGAAGACCTTGCTCCATATTCTTCATCATTCACAATTGCCGAGCAGGAGATTCTTGCTTCTGTTGCTGATACAATTATTCCAGCTGGTGATTCCATCGGCGCACTGTCAGTGGGCGTGGATAAATTTTTGCAAAAGCTATTTGATCAGTGTTACGATAGCCACGTGCAGGAGAACGTGAAAAGTCAGTTGGTCACATTGGAAAATTCGGCGCAAAAAAGTTTCTCAAAATCATTTTCATCCTGCGATCAAAATCAACGGCTGGAACTACTACTAAAGATCTCAGTCTCCGAAGACAAAAACGAGAAGGATTTCTTTAATCTTGTCAAGTCGGAAACTATTCGGGGATTTAGTACATCTAAAGAAGTAATGTCAAAATACCTGAAATATAAAGTTGCACCCGGACACTATTACGGTTGTGTTGACGTAAAATCATAACGATGCCAAACCTTTTTGATTCAATTGAAAAAAGAACCTATGATGCAATTGTCATAGGTTCGGGAGCCAGCGGCGGCTGGGCTGCAAAAGAATTATGTGATAAAGGATTAAAAACACTGATCCTCGAAAGAGGCCGCGATGTAAAACACGTCAAAGACTATCCCACGGCTTCGAAGGCTCCCTGGGAACTTGAATTCCGAGGCTCTGTACCAATAGAAAAACGTAAAGACTACCAGTTCGCGAGGTTCCTGAGAGAAGAAACACTGCATTGGATGATTAAGGACGATGAACAACCTTTTATCCAGGAGAAACCTTTTCGCTGGTTTCGCGGTTACCATGTTGGTGGAAAATCGTTACTATGGGCACGTCAGACTCAACGCTGGAGTGATTTCGATTTTGAAGGTCCTGCTAGAGATGGATTCGCCGTTGACTGGCCTATACGTTACAAGGATATTGAACCGTGGTATAGTTATGTGGAAAAATTTGCAGGTATTGCGGGAAATAAAGACGGTCTTCCCGAGTTGCCTGATAGTGAAACTATGCCAGGATTTGAGATGAGTTGTATTGAAAATTATTTCAAGGAAAGCATTAAGAAAAACTACAACGATCGTCACCTTATACAGGCACGTTGCGCGCACCTTACCGATCCTCAACCTATCCATCGCGAACAGGGAAGAGGCCAGTGTATGAATCAAGCTCTTTGCAACAGGGGTTGTATTTATGGCGCTTATTTCAGCAGTAATGCTTCTACATTGCCATGGGCTTTGAAAACAGGTAACCTCACCATTCGTCCACATGCCGTTGTTCATTCAATAATTTATGACGACAAAAAAGGGCGTGCAGCGGGCGTCCGCATCATTGATGGCAATACAAAAGAGATGATTGAATATTATTCAAATATCATTTTTATGAACGCCTCCGCGTTGAACAGTAACGCAATCCTCTTGAATTCGACTTCCCAAAGGTTCCCGAATGGACTGGGAAATGACAATGGTTTGTTAGGAAAATTTGTAGCCTGGCATAATTATCGTGGAAAGGCAAACGCTGAATACGAAGGTTTCAAGGATAAGATGACTGATGGACGTAATCCAAGTAATAGTTACATTCCCAGGTTCAGAAATATTCGAAAACAGGAAATGAATTTTTTAAGAGGGTATGCAATCGGTATTGGTGGCGGAAGAGGCGCTGGTTCAGATACGAGTGCAATTGGTGATCAGTTAAGAGAGAATCTTCTTAATCCAAAATTAGGTAACTGGCATGTGAGCAGTTGGATGATGGGAGAATGCGTGCCACTGGAAAAAAATCATGTGAGGTTACATCCGGACTTGAAAGACAAATACGGCATACCGCAGATCATCATATCCTGCGAATGGAGTGAAAATGATGATAAAATGGTAGAAGATTACGTGCAACAATCGAAAGAAATGTTCGAAAAAGCTGGCTTTGTAAATATTCGAGCAGAGGATACAAAAAGCCTGCCCGGATCAGACATTCATGAGATGGGTGGAGTTCGTATGGGTCGTGATCCAAAGACCTCTCTGCTGAACAAATGGAATCAGTTACATCATTGTAAAAACGTATTCGTTACTGATGGTGCATGCATGACATCAACCGGCACGCAAAATCCAACATTGACTTTTATGGCAATTACAGCACGTGCTGCGAACTATGCAATAGATGAACTAAAGAACAAAAATATTTAGTGCAATTGATGCTGCTTTAAAGAAACCCTTCGCGTCTTTGTGTTTGTGGGTCTCCATTGCACAATCAAGACGGCCACAAAGGCACCAGGGCACGAAGAATAAGCCAGGCATGTCGTCTTAAATCAAATACTATTATGAAACAGTGTATCGCCAGAGTTACTATTTTCTTCCTGTTAATTTCAGTTTATGGAGCTACTGTAGCGCAGAACAGTAAACCATTATACAAAGCGGAATTTGGTATTGCTCCGTACACCTTCCGTAAAAGTTTTCAGAACAGCATTCCCGCTACACTTGATACTATCAAAATGATGGGATTCACAGAGATTGAAGGTGGGGGCGGACGAATGGCTCCGGAAGAATTCAAAAAGCTATGTAATGACAGAGGAATTAGTATTCCTGGCACCGGCGCAGGTTACGAACAGGTGGTGAATAATCCCGACTCTGTTATTTACAGAGCAAAAGCTTTGGGCGCTAAATATGTAATGACTGCCTGGATACCGCATAAAACAGGAAGCTTCAATTTTGAAAATGCAAAAAAGGCGGTCGAAGATTTTAATCGTGTCGGAAAGATTTTGAAAGACAATGGTCTTATATTTTGTTATCATGCCCATGGTTATGAATTCTGGCCACATGAAAACGGAACATTACTCGATTATATCATCAACAATACTAATCCTGAATATGTTTCTTTTGAAATGGATGTATTCTGGATACAATTCGGTGGAGGTGATCCTGTACAGCTATTAAAAAAATATGGCAATCGCTGGAAGCTAATTCATTTAAAAGACCTGCGAAAAGGTGCAAAAAAAGATCTCACAGGACTTACAGGTCCCGAGAATAATGTGCCACTCGGTGAAGGTGAGTTAGATATTCCGGGTATCTTAAAAGAAGCGAACAAAATCGGAATTAAGCATTTTTTCATTGAAGACGAAAGTGATTTTGTGATTACCCAGGTGCCAAAAAGCATTGCCTACCTGAAGAGGCTGAAAGAGTAAATCACTTCGTTGCAAACCGTTTAATTGGTACGCTGGATCTCTTCTTCTGAAGCAGTTTTGCGCTGCCGACTATTTTTCAATTGCTGGTTCCCAAAAGAATAAGTTACAGTTAGCATTACAATTCGCGAATCCATCGTGATTCTCACCTGACTTTCAAAATCAGGCACATCTGTCTTTCCGATAAAACGACTTGTGTGGAACACATCCTGCAGACTTAGTTTGGCCCGCCAGTTGCCCTTAAAACTTTTTTGAAGTCCAATATCCATAGCACCAAGCCATGGATTATGTGTGAGTGCATTGACGGATGGCGTACTGATCCTTCCAGAGATTTCTCCTGTCCAACCTTTTCCAAATACAAATGCATGGGCACTATTGATCCTGCCGGAAACTTGTTCAACACGCAGCTGCATGGATTTATAAATGTATTGAAACTGGCTGTATATCCCCATGAAAGTGTTTTGCATCGTCCACCCCTTCATTACTGTAAGCGGAAAACTTACTGTGAGATTATACGCCTGTGAGGTTCCGATATTTTCGGGCATGCGCTGAGTGGTTTTGGAATCGAGGGGTTGAACAACGAAGAATACAAGGTCACTGATATAACTGGCCCCAACGGAAGTAAATAGTTTATTTTTAAAACCATGCCTGAATTCCAGTGAATGGGTAAATTGAGGCGTCAGAAATGGATTCCCACTGCTATATGCGTATGGATCGAGATAACTTCTCGCTGGATTTAGCGCCTGGTAATTCGGGCGATCAATGCGGTAACTGTAAGAGAAATTTAAAGTATGTCTTTTGTTCAGGTTATGTGTGAGGAAAAGGCTTGGGAATAGGTTCAGGTAGTTCTTGATAACCTTATTATTAAAAGTAATTGAGTTCCCTATTGAATGTGTGTTCTCTGCTCTAAGTCCAAACAAAACATCCGTTTTCTGGTTTAACCTTCCCGAGAAACTAATATACCCAGCGTATACTTCCTCTGAGTATTTGAAGTGATTTGACAACGTTGAATCTAGTTTTAGGCTACCATCTGAACCCGTGCTCAATTGCATATCATTATCTGATTTCACATTGCTCGCTTTGATGCCGACATCCATTTTCCATAGTTTCCCTAACGGACGGTTATAGTCTATTCTGAAACTGAATATGTCAATTTTAGTCGGCATATAAGAGAGCAAATTTTGAACCGTAGTCGGAGGTGAGGCAGGGATCAAAGTGTTGGTGGCTAAAACATTGCTAAATTGTCGACGAAATTTTCCCAGGTCAAAGTCGGCTGAGATCTGCCCTTTGCCACTAAATAGTTTCAGTATATTAACGTTGAACAAATGATTCGACTGCACGTTTGACAACGACTTGTCGGTAAGCGTCTCTAAATAAACAGGACCCTGTTCCTGCCTACGGAAGCGCGCTTCAGCAGGGCTGTTTTCCTGTATTTTATTCCAGAAGCCCGTCCAAACAACACCGACCGTTGTATTCTTATTTATAAAATAATCCATCCCTGCTTTTGCATTATGTCCACGGATCTTGAAGCGGATGTAAGAGTCCTGCTCTATGAAGTTCAACTGAGAACCATCCTTCTGTTGTCTGTTAAGGTCGAAATTCCAATAGTTACCGTCCCGGCTGGCACTATAGTTTGTGAAGAAATTAAGCCTGGAAGTACGATGATTAAGTTGGAGCGTTCCCCGTTGACGTCCAAAACGTCCTGTTCCAACATTAACCGAAACAGAACCGTTTGTTCCAATATTATTATTCTTTTTTAGCCGTATATCAATAATTCCAGAATTTCCCGCGGCATCATACTTCGCCGAAGGATTTGTGATCAACTCAATCCTGTCAATATTTTCGCTTGGCATGCTGCGCAACATCGCTACAAGGTCAATCATCGACAAATAAGTCTGTCTCCCGTCAATCTGAACAATCACTCCTTCCTTGCCGCGAAAAACAATCTGCTCGTTTTGACGATCGATGATTATCCCTGGGGCTTTTTCCAATACTTCCAAAGCGGTATTCCCACTTGCTATAATACTATTTGCCACATTCACCACCATACGATCAATTTTCTGCTCAACGAATGGGCGCTTGCCTGTAAGCGTGACTTGATTTAGCTGTCCTACTGTTGCTGCAAGTGTAAGAATTGGGATTTCAATATTAGTCGAGCCGGGACTAACAGTTAGAGGAGAAGATTGCTGTTGATAGCCGACCCTCGAGGCGCTTAAAATGTACGAGCCGGGTATTACCTTTTCGATTTGATAATAACCTTTACTATCAGTGACGGCCGAACGCTGAAGCGTTGAGTCTTTCGCTTTCAATAGCGAGATGTTCACCAGGTCAAGCGGTTTATCAATTCCATGGACAACGCCGGTGACAGTCTGGCTATATATCTTAGGATGGAAAAACAGTAAGAGAATAAGGTATCTGTGTTTCATGTCGCGACCCGGTTGCAGAAAATGAAGTATCTAATGTACGTCATTTTCTACCTCAGGCCTATACCATAAACTGGTGAGGCCATGCATACCATCATCTCCGGAAGCGATTGTAAACTATTTTACCTACCACGGTCAATCCAGCACTCACTTTGTTACAATATCGTTAGCAGACATTTTTGAGGACGTATTGCAACCCACATTGCATTACTATGTGAAGCTATGTCTTATCTTGTAATATGCCACTCACATAGAATATCCTAACAAAGAATTTTGCTTTAGAAAGACACTTCTTTAGGTGCAATATTTTTTTCCTGAGGAAGGTTTAAGGTGAATTCTGGCAAAAACATTTGTTTTCCTCCCTGCATCGCTGACTCATGCGCCAGTATACCAACACATGTAATATTTGCCGACTGGCGGGCATTTGGAAAAGGCTGTCCTTCTTCGACCAGGGCACTGATGAATTCATGGACGAGGTGAGGATGTGAGCCGCCATGACCCGCCCCCTGGATAAATGACAAATGCTGTTTGCTATCTGCATCGTATACCCCACCGGTAGTAAACGATCGGATCGACTCAGGAAGCAAATGCGCATAATCAGGAACTTTAACCCGTTCCGGCTTTTCCCCTGTGTGTATGATCGAATCCTCGTGTTCTATCAAAGTCCACTCAAACGTTTTCTTTGAACCGTAAACATCGAAGCTTTCACGGTATTGCCTTGCAGTATCGAATAGTGATCTTGTTACCTCCGCAGCCAAATCCGAATTGCGGAATTTAATATGGCAGGTCTCGATCGCAAATGGAGAATTGTATTTGCTGATAAGATTTTCGGATATTCGTCCCGATCCTAAACACGATACATACTCAGCATCTGCTTTCGCTAGTGCTACCACTGGTCCAACACAATGTGTGGCATAGTGCATCGGCGGTAAGCCTTCCCAATATCCTGGCCACCCCGCCATTTCCTGTTGATGTGAAGCACGCAGAAATTGAAGTTTACCCAACTCGCCCTTTTCGTACATCTCTTTTACAAAAAGAAATTCACGGCTATAGACAACAGTCTCCATCATCATATACGTCAACCCGGTTTCTTTAACTGCTTCAACAATTTGCCTGCATTCTTCAACGGTAGTGGCCATTGGCACAGTGCAGGCAACATGCTTCCCGGCTCTTAATGCTTTGACAGATTGTTCAGCATGACTTTGAATGGGTGTATTGATATGTACAGCGTCTACATTTTTGTCTGCCAGTAACTCATCATAATCAGCATAGCGATGATCGATCCCGAATGCGTCGCCGATTTGATTTAGTTTTTCGGCATTGCGCTGACAAATAGCATACATATTTGCGCGAGGATGACGCTGGTAAATCGGGATGAACTCGGCGCCGAAACCAAGCCCTATGATTGCGACATTCACTTTATTCTTTGCCATAAACATGTGATTTTATGATGTTGGAATCTGTAATTTCTTTTTGTCAACAGCCCACTCTTTTAAAAACTTAAGTCCCTCTAACGCAAATCCATCCTGATCTTTAGCCATCGGGTGCCAGAAACAAACAGCACCAGCCAGTTCCTTGTTATCTGGTGTAAAACTTTCTATAGTCACGGTTCCCTGATAATTGATTTTTTCCAGGCCTGATCTATACGCGTCCCAACGCGTTTGCCCCGTACCAGGCGTGCCACGGTAGTTCTCAGAAACCTGCATATGAACCAACAGATCACCTGCTTTGATAATCGCTTCCTCAACATTCCGTTCTTCGATATTCATGTGAAAGCCATCGAGCATGATTGCTGCGGCCGGATGATTGATGTCTTTTATCAATCGCAGTAAATCATCCACAGTATTGATAAGGTCAGACTCAAACCGATTTAAGGGTTCCAATGCTATTTGTAAACCTCTTGCCTCCGCCATGCTGCAAACCTTCCTCAAATTTTTTACGGCGAAGTCCCATTCGATCTTCCGTTGTTCAGGCGATACCATTCTTGCTTTCCCGACTGCAGAATACATCGGGCCGCCAAAAAAGCTTGTGCTCACTTCCGTACATAAATCAAGGCACGATTCTATATAGGAGAAACAGTTTTTATGTACAGATTCATCTGGATGAGTAAAGTCGCGGGTAGGACCAAATGCACCACAGATATCCGCTTTCAGATTGTGTTGCCTCAATACTTGTTTTACTTCTTTAATATTTATCGACGACGGGTCTTCGACAGCAATTTCAACGATGTCAAAACCCATCTCCGCAATCTTTGGAAATAAGTCATATGCTGATGCTGTTGTGAAAGGAGATGTCCACAACCATGTACTTACACCGAATTTGATATTTAAAGACATGCTCGTCAATTAAAGACTTTATAACTTGGTTCCAGTACCGACTGTTATTCTTTTAACCCACGCTTACTTAGTGACTCTCAAAACACCATTCATGATACGCCAATGACCCGGAAATGTACACACATACGGGTAATCGCCGGGCGTTGCAGGCACTTTAAGCGTCAACGTGTATTTTCCTCCGGGATTTATTAAGGGTGTTGCCTGGATGACTTCAGGCATTTTTGGCACATACTGCATTTTGGCGCCATTCGGATCCTGTGCGAGGCGGTCTGCAGCTGCTCCCACTTTTTCCATTGTTTTTGGTTTCACCAGCACAAGGTTGTGCTGCATGAAATCCGGATTTTGCAATACGATTTGAATCGTTGTGCCGGCTTTGGCCGTAACCAATATCTTATCGTACTTCATCACGTCTTTAACCACCTTAAGTACTATTATTTTATCAACGGCACCAGGCTTTGTGGTGGCAGGAGCAATACCGTCAAGAATTTCCAGTTTCGCATTATTAAGGTTGCTTCGGAGAATAAATGCTGAATCAGGATAATCCGCGATTTTTTCACTTCCTGTTTTTGAATCATTACCCACTCGCAACGGCGTCTCCAATTCTTTCTTAAACAGTCCTGCTGTTTTTGTCGATCCAACTTCCTTGTTGTCGATAAACAACCGCATTCTTCCGTCTTTTTGCAGCCCTGCCTTGAATGAGAACTTAGAAGGCAATGGTGCGGCCGTACTTAACAAAAATGATTTTCCTCCCTGGTTTATTCTAAAATGCATTTTGTCTTCAAACATGTAAACACCATACCCATTTTTTATGTTTCCATGTGCTACCACCATACCGGAATAGGCCACAGGACCCGCGGGGGTCGTTGTAGAAGTGGTCGCTATCCTTTCAATGTCGGCAGAGATAAGTATTTCTTTGCCGGCGACATCAGGACTGATCACTTCCCCCTGCGGTCTGCCGAAAGATCTGCGAAGTGGAAGGCTATTTAGTCTTGAACCAAATGCGAGACGCTGAGCCAATGATGCTTCGATAAGAGCAGGATTGTCGTTCAATCCTTTCTTCTTAAAGGCAACCCTAAAAGTTTCCTGGTTGAGTTTACTTGCGATAGTCAATGCATGCTTCAACCATGTATCGCGTATATTCTCTTCTTTCTCCGCCATGTCAACCAGGACATTTCCAATGGAACCGGAAGGTTTCATGTCGGTCGTAGCCAATACGGCAGCTAATCGAACGCGCATATCCTTATCTTCAAATAAATTTGCCTTTTGCATTGCCTGGAATGTAGCCGTTGTCTTTGGCAACACTTCTATCGCAGCTTTGCGTACGCCGCCTGCAGGATGTGTTAATGCATTTGTTGCCACGGTAAGTGCTTCCTGGTTTGTTCCATTTAGTGCCTTCAGGCCGTGCATGGTCCATAAAGCATGAATTGCGGGAGCATTAATTCCAATCTCATCTACTTTTTCCTTTTGAACGATCTTATATAACGCAGGCAATACCGTCATATCAGCTTTTTCAACGAGCAGTCTTTGAGCGTGTGTACGCCAGAACATATTGTTGTTTGATAACGCATCAATCAGACCTGCAACGTCATCCTTACTTAGTCGAAGATTATTTTTCTGGTTATCTTTTTTATAAGCAATGCGATAGATACGTCCGCGTTCATGATCTCTCAATGGATTAATATATGCATTTCCCTTTCCGTTCTCGGCTTTTAAACCGGATGATGCTACCGTTGGAGTGGGGTTATGCTGAATGATGAAATCATACCAGTCGGCTACCCACAGTGCGCCATCAGGTCCAACTTCCGCCTGTACAGGTCCTGCCCATTCATCTGCACTTGCAAGGATATTCCATCCATCTCCATCTTCCTTAAATCCTGAGCCATTTTGTTGCAACACGTTACGATGAATTAACCGGCCGGTAGGTTCTGTTACGAACGCGATGCGGTTCCAATATTCTTTTGGGAAATTTCTGGCGGTGTATAGACTATGTCCCGCCGCGGCAGTGAATCCTCCGTGTACATCAACCTGCCGCAAATTTTTCGTTGCCACGTGCATTGCATAGTGCGCATCGATTTTTTCGATCCCGGTTTCATTGATCTTGACTTTGTCAAAATATCTTCTTGGTAAACCAAGAAATGCGCTGTGGGTATTGTTAGCGGTAGAAATAAAAACATCAAACTCTTCAGAAAATCCAAGTCCCCAGGTATTGTTACTGGTCGCACCCAGGTATTCGAACTTTTTACCATCAGGTGAGAATTTGTAGGCGCCACTACCAAAAGCGAGCGAATCCCTTCCCTTTTTTCCGTTGTAATAGCCTGAATAACCAACCACTCCCCAGATGTTATTATCAAGGCCATAGCGAAGATTCGACGCCTGCGCATGTGTATCGCGCTTACCCCAGCCTGTCAGGATCGTTTGCCTGACGTCGGCTTTATCATCTCCATCGGTATCCTTGAGGAATAAAAATGAGGGAGCCATACTCACAATAATTCCGCCGTTAGAAAAGGTGAAACTCGTTGGAATATTCAGCTTATCTGCGAAGATTGTAATCTTATCTGCCTTTCCATTGCCATCGGTGTCTTCCAGGATCTTGACGCGGTCGTCCCCGATGTCATCGTCTTTTACTTCATTTGGGTAATCAACCGTTTCAACAACCCACAGCCTGCCGCGTTCATCCCAGTTCATGTAAATTGGATTTACAATATCCGGCTCCGCTGCAAATAATTGCAATTCAAAATCGACCGGAATCTGCATCAGGGACATAGATTCGGGCGGTGTCAAAGATTGCTGAACTTTCGGCGCAGGATCACGCCGCTCATAATTCGGAACCGGTCCATCAAAATATTTTGGATCAGCCAATTGAAATGCCTTGAGATTAGCTATCGCCCGATCACCAACCGCCCATAAGATGCCATTGCGGACCAGATGCAAAAAGCCTGGGTTGTAAAAAGTATTATCATCATGACCATAAGCAGTATAAAATACACGTCCCTGTCCATAACTTCTTACCCATGTGTAAGGTTCGCGATGAGATCCTTCCACTCGCTCTGACAAAATTTGAATGTCGTTGCTGATTTTATCGTGCACATAGGTTTCATCCTTCGTTACAAAGCTTCCAATGTCTTTCATTACCGGATGCGTGGCTTGTGTAATTACCGCGGGAAAAGAATCATACTTATGAGTTTTAAATTGGCCACCGATCATTTCAACGACTTCAGGAGAATTGCGAAAACACCAGGAAGCGCAATGCAGTGGAATAAATCCTTTTCCACTTTTAACAAACTTAAGCAGGGCCTGCTCTTGGGAACCGCTGATGCTGTCATGATTTGCGTATAAAATGAGACCGTCATAATGATTCAGATTCTCATCATTTAAATCATCGGGCTGCATAGTGAAGGTTATGTTGATTCCGTCTTTAAAATATTCCTTCGTAAAAATGTCGGCTAATTTTTCAGAATTATGGTGCCTGTTATTCTGATGGCCGAGGAATAAAATTTCGAGTCTACGCGGTGTTTCCTGAAGCTGGTATGTGGAGAAGGCAATAAAAAATACAGCCAGGGAAGTAGTTACAACAAGAGTTAAAAGATTTTTCTGTTGCATGGCAGTCAATTAGATTCGTTAGAATGTCAAAACGAATATCCAGAAAATAGCTAAAGAACCCTATCATGATTTTATCCAAATTTGACTGTATTTTATCATTAAATCTTTTTATTTTAGTATATCGACGACAACTTACACAAGTTTGAAAACCGCACTCCATAAGTCCGCTATACCTCCTTCCCAAATATTTATGATCAAACATTTGGAAGAAAAGCATTTCGATCCAGTGTGGCACGCCCATTCTGAATATCAGCTTTTTGTCGTGTTGCGTGGAACAGGTACACGATTCATTGGTGATAGTATCAAATCATTCAGGCCAAATGAACTGATACTAACCGGACCTCACTTGCCACATGTGTGGCGAAGTGACGATGTGTATTTCGACCGGAATAGTGAATTCAGCACAACCGGAATTGTAATTTATCTAAACGAGAATTTTCTTGGTGATCATATTCTTGAAAAGGAAGAGATGATTCTTCTGAAGAAGCTTTTCATAAAATCGATGAGGGGCCTTGAATTTTATGGTGAGAAAAAAATGCAGGTCATCGACATGATGAAAGAATTGGTTCACCTGCAAGGCATTCCCAGCGTCATTCTTCTGCTTCATCTTCTCGAGATCCTGGCAGGTACCCGAGAATATCATTATATATCAACAAAAGCATATGATGACGCGTTTGACCAACATGAAACGGACCGCCTGAACAAAGTGTATGAATATGCCTTTCAAAATTTTCGAAAAAAAGTTTCGCTGGAAGATCTTGCAGACCTGCTTCATATGACCCCTACTTCGTTTAGCCGCTATTTCACTATGAAAAATAACAAGCCATTTTCGAGGTTTATTTCAGAAATAAGAATTAAGCATGCTTGTAAAATGCTTACTGAAACGGATGAATCAATAGCGCAGATCTGTTACGACTGTGGCTTCAATACGCTGTCGAATTTTAACAAACAATTCAAAGGGATCATGTTGAAGAAACCTACGCAGTACAAAAAACAGTTCATGAGCATTTAACAACATATCTCCACTCTCGGCCGAAAAATGCGCTTTCAGATCTTATTTGAATAACGTTTTCTTCTGGCACAATTACTGTGACGTTTCAATTTTCACTCATTTAATTTTTTTTTTATGGCAGGAGGCGGTGATAACAACAAACAAAGATCTGCAGGACTCGGATCTTCCGACCAAAGCAATCAACCTTTCGTTCCTGATGGAGAAAAACAACTACGCTCGAATCATAGCCGGCATACCGGCGAAGAGTCTGCTTTGGAACAAACTAAATCAATAAAAACAGATAGCGATCGCAACGCCGGAATCATTAAAGAGAAGATAGCGCCGCTTCGTACAAATCATAGGAAATTTAACCTGGTGGTAGACGATGTACCTTATCTTGTAAAGGCTTCTCCTTTTAGTTTCAACGGCGAGCGACGATTCTACGTAAGTGTAAACGACAGTCCCGAACATGTGTTTACCTGGGATTCAGAATTGAAACGTTTAAGAGCCATTGATGATAACGCCGGCGTACTACCAGAGCCGGTGGAAACAGCGATCAGCGATAAGCTGCAATCAAAACAGAAGTGACTTTTTGTTTTTTTGTCACGGATTACACGAATTAAATCTGGGTAATTCGTGTAATCTATAGCAAAAACACAGTCCAGGTAACGAATGTTTATTTGTGATCAAAATAAGGAACATCATCCCGTGCCTCTTTCTCAGCCTGTCTCCAATAGGCTAATGTGACTGTATGACCATCTTGCGTTTTGAGTAGCCGACCAAATATGGCGTTGGTTGGATTGAACATAACATCCGTAACGCCGATCGTAAAGGTTTCCTCGGGCTGAGGTTCGGTTACAAGTAAGGTTTGCTCTCCCGTAGCTGGTGGTGCCTTGCCCGGCGGACTTGGAATTACGACAACAGTAAATTGGTTATGCTCAAGCAAAGACTTGAGAAACTCGGTTCTTTCTTTTGACGCATTCTTTTCCACAATCGCGCACTTGATACCATTTAGCTCTTCAAATAAATGGTTTTGGTTGATAGGCATAATATGAAATTTAAAAACCTAGACTTAATGCAGAGATATAATCATATATCCAACCGACGAAACCGGTTACGATGATACCTATTGCACACAACAACATGCCCATTTTTGGCAACGCCGGCACTTTTAAATGTTCTATCGGACTTTCGTTAGCCTCCATAAAGATGGCTTTGACAACCCCGAGATAATAGTACAATGCAATAATCATGTTAAGCGCAGCTATCACGATCAACGCATAATTTCCCCTACCCGCCCCTGCCATTAGTAAAAAGAATTTGCCAAAGAATCCTGCAGTCGGAGGGATACCTGCCAGGGAAAACAAAGCAATAGTAAGCACCCACGACAACATAGGATTGGTAGCATATAACCCTTTGTAATCCTCGATGGTCTCCCTGCCTGTCAAGGCACTGATGAAAGAGACTACGCCAAACGCGCCAAGATTTGAAAAAACATAAATCAGCAAAAAGTAAACTACAGATGCTGATCCAGCCTGGGAACTTCCTGATATCCCAACTAGAATAAAACCAACTTGTGAAATGGACGAGAAAGCAAGCAAACGTTTCAGATTGTTTTGCCGGATCGCAAACAGGTTACCGATGACCATTGTCAGTATCGACAAGATAAACAACATATTGTACCAATGGCCCGCGAGTGGCTTGAAAACAATATACAGCACTGGAACAAGGACAAAGAAAATGGCCGCTTTTGAAACGACTGATAAATATGATGTGACTGCCACGGGCGAGCCTTCATATACATCGGCAGTCCACAAATGAAATGGAACAACAGAAATTTTAAAAGCGAACCCGGACAACAAAAGAATGAACGCGAATAGCTGGAGCGAAGTTCCAGTTAACATATGACCGATTACGTCAAAGTCGAGTGATCCTGTGGTGCCGTAAACAAGTGATATTCCAAACAGCAACAGACCTGATGAAAAAGCAGAAGAGATGATAAATTTAAAAGCAGCTTCCGAAGATTGTCTTTTAGCCAAATCAAAATTCGCGATCGCAGCCAACGGTATTGTTGACAGTTCAAGTCCCAGGTAAAATATTAATAAGTTCCCACCGGAGATCATAAAAAACATTCCCAACAAGGTGGATAATACCAAGACGTAGAATTCAATTATATGCTTATGCGACTTTAACCAATTGTAAGATTGAAGGGAAATAATAAGAGTCGCTAGATTGAGCATGTTCTTTTCAAGATTGATCAATCTATTGGTCGTGAACATTTCATTGAATAAGGAGCCCTCGAAATTTGAAACAAAACCGGCGACAAAATTGGCCAGCAGTAGCACGTTCGCCAGCATGAGAATTCTATCGATCTTCCATTCAGCAGCACCCACTTTAATGATCAGGAGGATCAAAATTATGAAACACACAATCAGTTCCTGTTTCAATAAAGCCAAAATATCATTCCACATAAGGAGTGTAGGTTATATCGTAATGGCGCTTTGTATATGTTTAATAATCGTATCGGTTCCTGACACAAGCAGTTCACTCAGCCAAAGCGGAGCAACACCGATCGCCAGGATGCCGACAATCAATATTCCTGCGGCAAATTTCTCATTCCACGCTGCATCGGTAAGCTGGTTATAGGCTGCATGCTTGAAAGGTCCCATAATCGTTTGTCCAACCGCACGAAGAATATAAACTGTTGTTACGAGAATAGATGTACAAGCCAGTATTGTGGCTATCCGGTACATGGTGTCGGTATTTTCCCAGGATCCGATGAATATTGTCATCTCGGCTACGAACCCACTTGTACCGGGCAGTCCGAGAGAACACAAGCCGGCGATAACAAATACGGTAGAAATAAATGGGATTACTTTCAATAGTCCACCCAGTTGTGCTACCATTCGTGTATGTGTACGGTTATAGATCATTCCAATCGCGGCGAAGAAAAGAGCTGTCATCAAACCATGCGATACCATTTGCATAATTGCGCCGGTGATTGCGGTTTGTGTTAACATTCCAATCCCCAACAATACAAATCCGCAATGGCTAATAGATGAATAGGCATTGATATATTTCAGGTCCTTCTGCATTAGCGTGGCAAACGCACCGTACACAATCGCGATCGTTGCCAGTAAGATGATTGCCCCGGAATATTCATGAGCTGCTTCAGGCATCAAAAAAGTTGCTACCCGCAGGCATCCATATCCACCCAGTTTCATCGAAATTCCAGCCAGGAACATAGACGCAGCAGTTGGAGCCGAGGAGTGGCCGTCGGGTACCCATGTGTGAAAAGGAAACAACGCAGAAAATATTCCAAAACCAATAAACAAAAAAGGAAAGAAGATTTTTTGTACTTCAACAGGAATATTCATTTCTGAGATCTGTATAATATCCCAACTATAAAAACCGTTTCCGGCATCCGTATTAAAATATAGGCCCAATAAACCCACAAAGACTAAAGCGGAACCACCCATCAGCATTAAGACTAATTTCAAAGCGCTGTATTCCTTTTTACCGCTTCCCCATATCCCGATCAGGAAAAATTTGGGAATTACGGATATCTCAAGAAAGAAGAAAAGTGTAAAAAGATCCAGCGAAATGAAAAAGCCGTACGCGCCAAGGCTCAATAGAATCAGGAGGAAAAAAAATTCCTTGCTCATCCGATCAACTGTCCACGATACCAGCACTCCCGCAACTACAACGAAAGAAGTCAGCAATATCATCGCAATTGATATCCCATCAACGCCGGTATGATAATTTATGTTTAACGGGCCAAACCATTTGTAACTAGACTCAAATAACATCATCGCGTTATTGCCCCCTCCGCGTTCTTCCCAATAAAACACCAGGAGAGCAACTGCCAACACCATCTGTACCAAGGAACCGATTAACGATACCGCACGCACCTGCCTCAGCCCATTACAAAATAAAACTGTAATAGCTGTAATTAATGGAACAAGTACCAGTAGTGAGAGGTTCATAGGTGAGTTGTCTGTAGTGAGCTGTCAGTGGTGAAGAGTGAGTGGTTAATGGTCAATGGTGAAGCGTGAATGAGAAGCGTCAGATGATGCATGTTCAATTTTTTTAAGTTTGCGGCTTGCGAGTCATACAGAACTCAGAACTCAGAAGCCAGTATCCAAAAGCGTATCTAGAATCCAATTCACCCTCCACCATTGACCATTCACCACTCACAACTGACAACTCACCACTTACTCCCTTAACAAATAGATAAAGATCACCGCCAGCCCTGCAACACCGGCGAAAAAATACAGTGTATAATTCTGGATCTTTCCGGATTGAAATCCTTTGATCAGGTTTGCAAATTTGCCAGTGGCTACTGCGAGCATGTTCATAAACCCATCGACTATATTTTTATCGATCCATGCAGCAGGTCTACCTACGAAATTGAAAATAACCTTCTTCGTGATAAATAGATATATCTCATCTATATAAAATTTTCTGTAAGCAGCGCCATACAATCGTCCAAGTGATGAAGCTATTTTTTCTGGTCTTTCATTCTTTTTCTTATAAAGAAACGAAGCCAGCAAAATTCCCCCAAGAGCCAAGACCACTGGAGCAATCGAGAATCCAATATTAAAATGACTCTCTAATGGTGTTCTGTCAGTCGTCACCAGTTTGGAAAAGGGAACAAATCCAGTAAGTAATGTTGCAATAGCAAGAACAATCAGGGGGAATTTCATACTACCTGTTCCCTCGTGGGCGTGATGTTTTAATTGATTTTCTCCGGACCAAAATACCGAGAAATACAGCCGGAACATATAGAAAGCAGTCAAGCCTGATGTAATCAGGCCAATAACATATATAACTTTATTTGATTGAAAAGCTGCAAGGAGTATTTCTTCTTTACTAAAAAATCCGGAAAAAGGAGGAATGCCCGAAATTGCTAAACAACCGATCAGAAAGCATATATGCGTAACCGGCATCAGTTTTCTTAAGCCTCCCATATCTTTCATCTCGTTACTATGTACAAGATGTATCACGGCTCCGGCGCAAAGGAAGAGCAATGATTTAAAGAATGCATGTGTGAAGAGATGGAACATCGAGGCTGAATACCCCAGGCCATCTTCTCCATCATATCCTGAAATGCCTAACGCAAACATCATATAGCCTATCTGTGACATAGTCGAGTACGCGAGAACGCGTTTTATATCAGTTTGTGTACAGGCGATAACGGCAGCAAGCAAGGCGGAGAATGCTCCGACATACATCACCACTTCCAGGGCCGCTGGACCTGATATCGCAAAGATTGGAAATAGCCTTGCTACAAGATACACACCAGCCACAACCATCGTTGCAGCATGAATCAATGCCGAGACAGGTGTGGGACCCTCCATGGCATCTGGCAGCCAGATATGCAAGGGAAACATCGCAGACTTACCTGCTCCACCCATGAATATTAACGTTAGTGCCCATGTTAGAAAAGAAATTCCGAGGAAGGAAGCAGTCGTGATACTCGACAACTGGGGCGATTGAGTCGTAAGCCGTTCAATCAGGGTTGGGAAGTCAAGCGTCTCGCCATGAAACGCGAGGATTAGAATGCCTATCAAAAATCCAATATCGGCAAGCCTGGTGACAATAAACGCTTTTTTTGACGCTGCAACTGCGGCAGGTTTGTCGAAGTAATAACCAATCAACAAATAGGACGATACACCAACCAGTTCCCAAAAAATATAAATCTGGAAAATGTTTCCGGAAAGCACAAGACCCAGCATCGAAAAAGTAAACAATGAAAGAAAGGCGTAATAGGTTGCAAATCGTTCCTCACCTTTCATGTACCCCAAACTGAAAATATGCACCATCAGGGATACGAAACTGACAACAATAATCATCATTACGGAGATAGGGTCAAGAATGATGCTCATGTCGATTGAAAGACCGGGGCGGAATTGCAACCAGGTATATTTCAAAGCAACAATCTGTTTGTAGGTACTGCCATCCGACCCATCCACAAAGAAATAATTGTATCCGAGATAGAGGGAAAGTAAAGTGGAAATCAGCAATGTAGCAGTTGCGATAACTCCTGATGTTTCTCTAAAATATTTCCTGCCCCATATACCTAACAGGACGAAAGTTGCCAATGGCAGGAGCGGGATCAATACTAGGTAAGCAGTGTTAGGCATTTGGTTGTTGAGTTATCTGACGAATGTCTATAACTGTTTAATTCAAGTGGCCCCCAGGGAGTCGCTAAAATTGGCCTGTTCTTCTACAAATACGTTGCCCTTACAGAGCCAGTGATTGCGAAGACAGCTTCAGAACTTCATTTCTTCCGCGTCTTTCACATCTATGGACTGATGGGTTCTATAAAGGTTAATGATGATCGCAATCGCTACCGCGGCTTCCGCAGCGGCGATTGTGATGATAAAAATCGTAAAGAAGATGCCATCTAGTTTATCCGGGTACAGGTATTTGTTGAAGGCGATAAAGTTTATGTTGACGCTGTTCAATATGAGCTCAACAGACATCAGCATAGTGATCATATTTCGTCTTGTAAATAATCCGAACATCCCGATGAAAAAGAGGGCAGTGCTTACGAACAGGATATGGTTCAGGGGAACTTCGTTCATTTTTCTTCCGGTTTAATTTTCATGGCAATGACAATACAACCGATCATTGCGGCAAGCAATAAAATACTTACCACTTCAAAAGGTAATACATAACCATGCTCCGATGCGCTTAGCATCTGCAATCCGATATTCCTGACACTTACCGCTATCGCCGCATTCGAACCTGGCTTGAAAGCATATGGATAAATTAGAAAATATGTTAGTAAGAACCCAATACAAACTGCAAGTATGGAAAATATCAACCTGGATGCAGACGCTTTCTGCATCACATTACCCGATTGTTGGGTAAGAAAAATGGAAAAGATGATGAGTACGACAATTCCACCCACATATACGATGATCTGTACAGCCGCGATAAATTCCATCTCCAACCAGAAGTACAAGCCGGCAACTCCAATGAGTGAGAATAAAAGCCATATAGCGGAACGAAAGATTTTCCTTGTCGTTACGGCAAGAAGTCCTGCTCCGAGGATGAAAGCTGATATAAGATAGAAAATTATTGCGGAGGCGCTCATTCAATCCCCTCCCTGATTTTAGAGCCAGGCGTATTCAATTTCTTTGTCAGTTTGCTGCGGTCGTACACGCTGTGCTCAAAGTTCTGCGCCATCTTGATCGCATCGGTTGGACAGGCCTCAATGCATAGATTACACATCGTACATAGTTCAAGGTGATATATAAAAGTATCCAATGCCTTTTTCTTTTTTCCTTCCGGGCTGATGTCAAACTTTGTAATAATCTTGATTGTTCCATTAGGACATGCCAGTTCGCAGGCGGTACAACCAGTGCATGCATGTTCATTCTTCTCATCATGAGGCATCACCACTTCACCCCGAAACCGTTCCGGCAGTTTCATCGTCTCGCGATGGTCGGGATAGTTCTGCGTAATGATCTCTTTCCGATGGGTAAAATAATAGCCCGTCATCTTCATCCCCTTAAGAAGGGACCTAACCGCACCAAAAACGTCCGCTATGTATTTTTTTAAAAACACGTTTGCCCGATTTTTAAGACTTTAAATCTGGATCGACATTTTCAAATCTTCAAATCTTCAAATTTTCAAATCCTCAAATTCAAAAGTGCCACCCATTTATTGCCATCAGCGTTATCAATAACAAATTAAACATACTAATTGGAAATAGATATTTCCATTCAAGATTTAATAACTGATCGATTCGCAACCTTGGAAATGTCCACCGGAACCACATAATTAAAAATATAAGAAAAAAAGTTTTTCCAAGGAACCATATCGATGATGGAATATAATCCATCATATGGTTGAATGCTGTCCAGTTACCAATATGGAAAGGCATCCACCCGCCGAAGAATAAGGTGGCGCCAATCGCGCATACAATAAATATGTTTACATACTCCGCAAGAAAAAATAAAGCGAATTTCATTCCGGAATACTCTGTATGAAACCCCGCCGTAAGTTCTGATTCTGCTTCAGCGAGGTCAAACGGTGCACGGTTGGTTTCTGCCGTGACTGCAATAATAAAAATCACAAAAGCGATGAGTGCCGGAATATGCCCCTTGAATATCCACCATCCGTTCTGCTGCGAGGCAATAATATCTGAAATCTGCAGACTCCCGGTTAGTACAACCATTGAAATGATTGAAAGACCCGCGGATAATTCGTAGCTAACGATTTGCGCGCCACTGCGCATAGCGCCGAGTAGAGAATATTTATTATTACTGGCCCAGCCGGCCATGAGTATACCAATGATAGAAACTGAAGATACCGCGGAAACGTACAGTACTCCAATATTAACGTCCCACATCTGAAATCCTTTTGCAAAAGCAATCGGCGCTAATATCAGCATGGCAACAGTGAGGACAACGAAAGGAGCCAGGTTAAACAGGAATTTATCTGCGCCGTCAGGGGTCAGCCCTTCTTTCATCGTCAACTTAATGGTATCGGCAAGTGTCTGCAAACTACCTCCCGGTCCTACCCGGTTCGGGCCTCTACGAATTTGCATATATGCCGAAACTTTCCTTTCCATAATCACCAGAACCAGGCCCAGAACTGCAAACAGCCCGATGGCACATAAACCGACAATTACAAATTCCAACAGCAATGCCAGCGTAGGATTGAATGTCGTGTTCAACCAGGAATGAATCGAATTTGTGATGCCTTCTAAGCTCAACTTGATTTGTTTTTGGTGATAGTTCTAAGTTCCAAGTTCTGAGTTTTAAGTTCTGAGTTTTGAAAGCCAGAATATTCTGAATTCCTTTTAATTACTTCTGACTTCGTACGTCGTACATTTAAAATCATACATCACCTGTCAATATCCGGTATTACGAGATCTAACGTTCCCATGATAGCAACCAGGTCTCCAATTTTATGGCCTTTTGCCATATGATATAACGCTGAAAGATTTGAAAATCCGGGTGAGCGGAATTTGATCCTGTATGGCGTTGTTCCTCCTTCGCTCACAATGTATACACCAAATTCGCCACGGGCAGTTTCTACACGCGAATAGAATTCGCCCTTCGGCAACTTCAAAACTGCCTTCGTCTTGGTTTGAAATTCACCGTCGGGGATATTATCGATCAGTTGCTCGACAATCGAAAGCGACTGACGCATTTCCTGCATCCGGACCAGGTATCGCGAGAAACAATCCCCACCAGTTTCAGTGATTTCATTAAATAGTAATTGATCATACACTTCGTATGGGTACAACTTGCGCACATCACAGCTTACTCCGCTTGCTCTTGCAGTTGGTCCCGTGCAACCATATGAGATGGCATCTTCTTTGGAAAGAACTCCGATGTTTTTCATCCTGCTTTGAAAAATGATGTTACCTGTTACGAGGTCATCATACTCGTCAATTTTGGATTTGAAGAAAGATACAAACTCCTTTACACGTGTCTGAAAATTAGGATGAAGGTCAAACATCACACCACCCGGAACGATATAATTCATGGTCAGCCTTGCCCCGCATGTTTCTTCCATGATATCATTAATCGTTTCTCTTTCCCGAAACGCATGGAAGAAAGGTGTCAGTGCGCCAACATCCATTGCCATCGCACCCCACCAAAGCTGGTGTGAAGCGAGACGCGTCAATTCATCCATTAAGACGCGGATCACTTTGGCACGTGGAGTTACTTCAATATTTAACCCTTTTTCTACACATAATGCGCAACCGTGGTTATTGATGTGCGAAGAAAGATAATCCATGCGGCTGGTTACATAAATGAACTGCCGATAGGACAAACTCTCGCACATTTTTTCGATCGAGCGATGAATATATCCAAGATGAGGTTCTACTTTTTTTATCGTTTCTCCGTTCAACGTAATCAGCAAATGAAGAACGCCATGGGTGGAAGGATGCTGTGGTCCTACATTGATCACAAGATCACCCTGTTCTGTTGTGGCTACTTCTTCAAGCATGTGAGTTGTCTTTGAGTCTGGAGTCCGGAGTCGGGAGTCGGGGTTGTGAGCCGTGATCAGTATAATTCGAATACTTCATTATCATAATTCAGGATTAATATATCGTTTTCATCTGATTTTATAAAGTGCACTGCTTCACTCCCGACTCCGGACTCCCGGCTCCACTGACCACATCACAATTTGATCATATTCACTGGATCCTCATAATCTTTCCGAAGGGGCCATCCTTTCCAGTCATCGGTCATAAAGAGTCTTCTGAGGCCGGGATGGTTAATGAACTTTATACCAAGTAAATCATACGCTTCGAGTTCATGAAATTCTGCAGTTCGCCAAACGTCAGAGACTGTTTCAATCTCCGGACTAACATGATCGAGCTTCGATTTCACTACAATGGTATGACGATGAATTGTTGATGTGAGATGATAAACCATCGTGAAATGGGTTTTCCAATCCACACCCGTAACGCAAAACAAGAAGTCAAACTGCAGGTCTGCATCAAACCGAAGCTGTCGCGCAAAGCCTTTCCATGTGGCCGGCTCTACCATCAGAGTTAGCCACTCAGTTCCTTCTTCAAAAGTCGCAACAGGAAGAAGCTCCGTGAATTTTAATTTCAATCCTTCGTTGTTCATGGAACCTTCGTTTTGTCTCCTTATTAGTTTTGTTTTAAGGCTTTAAGGTTTGAGGTTTAAGATTAAAGCTTTAAGGTTAAAGAGGTTGACGCCAGATAGAATAATGATATAGAAGTTGGTAATAGCATTGATGAAGCAGGTCTGGCTTGTAAGTTATTTTTACTTAAACCTTAGACCATAATCCATAAACCTTAACCCATAAACCTCAAACATTAAACCCCACTTCTAATCTGCTCCCTCGTCGCACCGCTCCGAATTTTTTCCTGCAGGCTGATCAATGCGTGGAGCAGTGCCTCCGGGCGGGGTGGACAACCGGCTATATACACATCAACAGGAATCACATGATCAGCGCCTTTCACCACAGAATACGTGTTATAGAAGAAGGGACCACCGCTAGTGGCGCATGCACCCATCGCAATTACATATTTAGGATCGGCCATCTGGTCGTATAACCTTTTCAACACCGGCGCCATTTTATTCACGATAGTCCCGGCAATGATGATGACGTCAGCCTGTCGCGGGCTGGCCCTTGCTACCTCAAACCCAAAACGCGACCAGTCATATTTCGCCGATGCTGTAGACATCATTTCAATTGCACAGCAGCTCGTTCCAAACACTAATGGCCACAGCGAATTTGATCGTGCCCAATTGATGACTTCATCCAGTTTACTGACCACAATTCCGCCCCCCGCCGTAGGATGCACCTCCCCGGGAAAAGGCATAGATTGTTCCGTATTCTGACTTTTCTCACTCATAATGATCACTTCTTAACCTTACAAATCCAAAAAACATATCCAATTACTGTCCAGAAATCACAACTCATTGATCAAGCGCCATAACTGTACCGTTTGCTTCTGACTCTCCTACATCCACTTCAGCGCTCCCTTCTTATGCGCATATAGAAAGCCCATGAAAAGAATGAAAAGAAATATAACGATCTCAGCAAGCGCAGTTATTCCAAGATCTCTCACAACAACAGCCCATGGATACAAAAAGATCAGTTCGACATCGAAAATCAGGAATACAAGTGCAAATAGATAATAACCAACATTAAATTGATTCCAGGACCCGCCTTCAGATGGAATCCCACATTCATACGCCTGACCCTTCTGCGGATTTTTCGTTCCTTTTACAAAGATTTTGGCAATCGCAATTCCTCCCGCGGCAAACGCGATTCCTGCAAACATCAAAACAATTAACGATGAACTGCCCATAGTGATACCGTCAGTTTTCTTTTTACAATTTACAAGTAAAATCCAAAGCGAGAAGCATTTTTCTCGAGCCGAGTTGGTCGGGAGTCGGGAGTCAGCCCCACACAATTGAAAGGTTCCAATGACACATGATTCAATCTCGGAAACCTGTACTTACTTTCAGACATCGATTCCTGACTCCTGACTCCCGACTGAATTTCTATCCTGCCAAAAAAATCAACCCTTAACTACGTTTCCTTTGTGAAAATTACTATCTTCAGAAGCTATTTGTTTCTGCCTTCATCCTATCGAACCATCACTACCCGCTTTGATTATGTTTCTTGGAATATTGATCATATAACCCACTAAACTCTTCGAGTTCGATATCCGGCATAACAGCTAATGACGTTTTTCACCACATCTTTAAATAAACTGGTATGGCAACCGTAAAATTTACTATCGAGCTATCCGTTGACCACAGTCAGGTGGATGCCTTCAAAAGATTAGCGAAAGAGATGAATTCAATGGTGCGATCCAATGAGCCGCAAACCATCCAATGCCAATGGTTCTTTCATGAAGGAGATGATAAATGGTACCTCACTGAAACATTTGCCAGTTCCGACGCGTTCCTGACGCACCTTGAAGATGCAGGTCCTAAACTTGAAGAAATCCTTGAGATAGCTGAAGTAAGTCGCTTCGAGGTATTCGGCGAATTATCGCATGCTGCCAAAGCAGTGATAGCCACCTTCGGCGTAAAGTACTTCACTTTTTGGGATGGAGTCAACCGGGAAGCCATACCGGCCTGATATCTTCTTCCATCATACGCTGAACTTCTATTTTGTTGTCGACCAATCCCTTTGTTCGATCCGGTAATCATGCATACCGACTGTAGCGCGTAAACAATTCTGCACATCCTTACCAGTTCCACAAGTCGGGTAATCCCATACATCCGACTCCTGACTTATGACTCCTGACTCCTGACTTATGACTCCCGACTGATTCTTATTTAGTATGTCTGTAAACTTCTTTCTTTTTACAAATCATCACTTGTTATATTTTTGCTTAAAGCAAATTATCAGAGACAGATGTTAACGGCGTTCAACTTCCTGGTACGATATAAACACGCCATATTATATGGTGCTTCTCTTGCTTTGTTAATGTTTCTCCTGAAATGGCTTCAACTTCGTTTGGTTATATTGAATCACGCTTTTGAAATCTATATTGCAGCTATAGCACTTATTTTTACCGGCCTGGGGATTTGGCTGGCTCTGAAGCTGGCCAAACCGAAAATAAAGACTGTCGTAATAGAAAAAGAGGTTTATCGGGAAAGGAACGGCGATTTTGTCTTGAACCAGAAGGCGCTCGATAAATTAGGGCTTAGCAAACGCGAACTGGAAGTGTTACAATTAATGGCCGAGGGATTAAGTAACCAGGAGATTGCTTCGCGGTTATTTCTTTCTTTGAACACAATCAAAACTCATTCATCGAGGCTTTTTGAAAAAATGGATGTTGAGCGCCGGACGCAGGCAATTGACAGCGCCAAAAAATTGGGCATCCTCCCCTGAATTCACTCCCTCTTTAGTACTAATTCTATCTACCTCGGGCAAAATCACTCTAAAGTATGAATGCTTCAAGCCTTTTGCTCCGCATTTTTGCCGTACAAACTTTACGCAATGAGAAAAAATGTACTGGTGTTCGGATTGATATCCGGACTCATTATTACAGGAATGATGTTATACTCGGCCGCAAAAATTTACAACAGTAAAGAGTTCCAAGGGAACGACGTCATCGGCTATGCTGCCATGATCGCGGCCTTTTCTTTCATTTTTGTCGGAATCAAAAATTTTAGGGACCGCTACAATAATGGCATTATCAGTTTCGGAAAGGCATTCAAAATTGGCTTATTTATTACATTAGTGGCTTCGACGATCTATGTTGTAGTATGGTTGATTGATTATTATCTTTTTGTTCCAGACTTCATTGATAAATACGCCACCTGTGTCATCAATGAAGCAAAATCCGATGGCGCAACTCAAGTAGAATTGAACAATAAAGCCACCGAAATGGCAAAATTCAAGGAGTTGTATAAAAATCCGTTGTTTGTGATATTAATTACTTATTCAGAAGTTTTTCCGGTGGGATTGGTTGTTTCTGTTATCAGTGCATTAATATTAAAACGCAAAGCGAAGTAAGTTCCTGGAAGGCCAGTTGGCACCTGAAAGAGAGTTAAGACAAAATTCACAAGTTGGAAAGATGAAAAACAATCTAAAATCTCTCACGTTCAATTGTCATCCTGAATGCCGGTTCCAGGTCATCTGTACTAATAGCGGCAGACTGTATGCTACCGTTGCAAATAACATCACCCAGGTAAATCCCATTTCCACGGCTATGATTGTGGCAAGCGCTGTGCTTATTACGGAAACACATCCGTTTATTCCCCATGCCCACGGAACGGCTTTGGAATCTCGCATAGAGATATATGAGAGCCCGGCAGGGAATGGAACTCCCATGCAAAATGCCAGGGGCGCCGCGATCAGGAAAACGATTAAAGATTTAAAGAATAAATTTAGATGAACAGTTTGTTGTAGTATCGGTGTGAGTATAAACGAATAAATAATAAGGATAGAAACAATTACTGAGAATATAATTTTTAACCCTTTTCTCCGCTTTAAAATATAATTCGAGTAATAGCTGCCCAGGCCCGAAAAAGCTAATAACGCGGTAATCACCGCCGAGGCCGAATAAACAGGATTGCCAAAATACAGGATAAACCTTTGAATGAATACCATCTCAACGAACATATAGCCCAAGCCTATCCCACTGAAGTAAAGTATAATGGTCCCTTTAGATTTTCCCTTCCATCCAATTTTAAAAAGCGGAAGAAAAATCAACACAAGAGACATTATCGAGATTTGAAAAAGCGTCAGGATCACGAGCACATAGCCGATTTCAAAGAATGGAATTGACCGGTTGCCGAAAAACTGTGACAGTCTTTTAAGATTACTCCACTTAATATATTGTGAGAAATAAGGTCGATTATCAGTAGCCGGTTTGATATTAAAGTCATAATCCGCATAAAAAGCTTCCCTACCCGGCGACAATATCCTGTCGACATAATCAAAAAAACGATTGTCCTGAAACTGGTTGTACCGCGTTCGCTCTTCAACATTCAGTTGAGGGAGAATGGCAGGGTCAAACATCATCTCGTCACAAAACTTCCGAATCTCATCAACATGATTGGCTTGTATTTCAGACCTGCTTATGACAAAGGTTATAGTGCCCCAACTTCTGATAGCTGCAATATGATCTTTAGGGTTTGTAACACCGGATTCTTGAAGAACTTCCACGATGGTGGCCAATATCTTTAGAGGATTCCGAACCGGATAGTCCATCCAGGAACTTACACTAATGACTCCTCCCGGATTCAGATGCAGCCACATTTCATTGAAAGCTTCTTTGGTAAGAATAAATTTTTCCTGCATTGCAGCCAATCCTGAAGACCCTCCCAAGCTTCCCACGATTGGTAAAGCGATCAAATCAAAACGAGATTCATCCAACGACAAAAACGTCCGTGGTTCAAGGTTATGAACCGACACATTGGGTCTTAGAAACAAAGAATCCGTTTCGCCTGCAAACTGCCCTTGTAAAAGGGAAACAATCACAGGATTTGATTCGACCGCGACAACGGTTTTCACACCCTGGCTTAATGCATGCGCTATATCTACACCTGTACCCACCTGCAGAACCAACACACGGTTTCGCTTTGCCATGATGTACGGAAGAGCGGAGGTTGTATAATCAAGGATCATAGAAGTATCTGTCCTTTTCCAATCGGTAACGGCGCCAAACCAATCACCATTTACGAATGCAGCCATTTTTATTTGTGCTGTTGTTTGTGCAGTAAGGCTTAACCCGGGCGCATACCGTAACGCAGGAGACGACACCATTTGAACAACGCCATAAGGACTTGTTTTTTCAGCAATGATCTTTGCGCCTGGAAGAAGTAATGTTTTACTAAGATCTTTGTACTCAGACAAAATAAGATTCGGAGGCTGCATGAATTTCCAGGTAATGATTGATACTCCGATCAAAGCAAAAGCAATATGCAAGACTCTTTTATTTTTCGGAAGAATCATTAACGCTCCGATTATAGGTAGTATCGCTATACAAGCCGGTATCTCCTTTGGAAGGAACAACCAAATAAGCAAGACTGCCACGAAGCTTCCGATGCCTGAGCCCACTAAGTTTGAAAAATATACTTTTCCAATTTCATCGACATGTCTTACGAACACAAGACCGATGGCCAAAGCACCTATAAAGAATGGAACAAAATACAACAGGTACGTAAATACCAACCTGCCAATATGAGCATACTCGGCAAATAATAAATAAGAATCAAAACGAACAAATGGCGCCTGGCAAATATCTGTGACCAACGCCATGGAGATGCCTGTACCTATCATTAAAACCGGAAGAAGTGTTTGCGTATTATTTACTAGTTTCTCCCGGAAGATTGCAAGAACGGTCCCTGCTGCGCCAAACCCAAGCAACGCCATCGAAATAACCATGTATGCAAAATGGTACCATTGAACATTGGAAATTATTTGAATTAATGCAAGTTGAAAGGAAATGATAGCCGCGGAGAGAAGAGCGATTGATAAGAGGAGCTTTCTTGAGTCAGGAGTCATAAGCGGAGTTGTTATTGAGTCAGG
>DAINQQ010000020.1:12241-41353 GCA_036742645.1 Flavitalea sp. | reverse complement strand
TAGCACTCGGTGGGAAAGTATTATTGGCTGAATTTCCCGAATTATGTGGTGCGGAGCAGGAGCTGATTGATCGGTGCGTCAATGAAGAAGTCGCTAACAAATTTATTACACTGATGCAATCGTACAATCAATCAGCCTTACATGCCGGTTCGGGTTTTCATATGAATCCATCACCGGGAAATATTAAGGATGGCTTGATCACTGATGCGATGAAGTCGATTGGTGCGGCACGAAAGGGAGGCACTTCCCACGTCGTTTCGGTGCTCGACTATACCGAAGCGGTAGCTGCACCTGGCCTCAGTCTGGTTTGCACTCCGGGCAATGATGTCGAAGCCACCACTGGCCAGGTTGCTTCAGGTGCCACCATGATACTTTTCACAACGGGTTTAGGGACGCCTACCGGTAATCCAATAGTTCCCACTATAAAAATCTCCACGAACACCTCACTGGCCAAAAAGATGAAAGATATCATTGACATAGATACAGGAGGCATTATCAACGGCGAGAAAACCATCCATGAAATGGGCGAGGAGATTTTAGAGTACTGTATAAAAGTGGCCAGCGGGGAAATTATTACAAAGGCCGTGCAGTTGGCACAGGATGATTTCATTCCCTGGAAGCGCGGCGTATCACTCTAGTAATAAGTAATAGATTAGATTCCCAGAATCTATCTCTATTGTATGGTAGATCTACGCTCTATCAGTTGTGAAGGCAATACAATTTTTTTCTCCGTTGCAAATAGGGATTTATGTTCAATGATTTTAAATAAAACTTCTGCAGACCGCTTGCCTATTTCATAGGCTGGTTGTACAATTGTAGATAGCGGGGGATCGAAAAAAGCTGCCGCGGCCAGGTTAGAAAAGCTCACGACCTTCAATTGTTCAGGAATAGAAATATGTATTTCTTCACAAACCTGGTATGTGTTGATGGCAAATTTCTCAACGGCCGCAAAAATTCCATCCGGACGATTTTCCTCAAATAGTTTTCTGATGATCTTTCGATTCTGGATGTCGTCGGGTGAACATTCCAGTACAATTTCAGAACCTGTTTTATATTTCTCCATTGCTTTGAGGTAACCTGACTTGCGGCCGCTCGTAATCGAAAGCAGGCTCGACATGGAAAGATGGGCAATTTTCTTACATCCTTCTTTAATGAGATGCTCTGTCGCCTTGAATGAGACTTCACAATCATCAGTCGTGATGATAGGCACATCTACCGCATTACAGATTCTGTCGAACAGAACCATGGGTATGGCTGCATCCTGGCACGCTTTGATATGTTCAAAATCACTGGTGGTATTTGAAACTGAAATCATGAGCCCGTCAACCCTGCCATTGGTGAGTGATTGCAAATAACCCTTCTCCTTTCGATAGTCTTCATGCGTGAGATAAATCAAGACGTGATAGCGTTTCTGTCCAGCCACGGCTTCGACGCCGTTCATCACTTGTGAGAAAAAATTATTTTCAATTTCCGGGATGATGACTGCTATCGTGTTACTCTTGTGCTTCCGTAGGCTGCTTGCATGTGGATTTGGTTGAAAGCCTAACTTTTTAGCCAGTGCCTTAACTCTCTCCTTCGTTTTGTCACTGATCTCATGACTATCGCGCAACGCGCGTGAAACAGTAGACATTGCCAGGTTTAATTCCTTTGCAAGCTTTTTTAAATTAACAGATTCCATATGTATACTCTCGTCGAATTTGACAGTTGACTTATGATGTCATATGAGCGATTGTTCAAGCCGCACCAGGGCTATGACTAGATCGGATGTTGAAAAGTCTTTATTTCAAAATTTATATTCGCGCAAAGACACAAAGGCGCAAAAAGGATTCGGCGGCTTT
Source organism: Flavitalea sp. (assembly GCA_036742645.1). GTDB lineage: Bacteria > Bacteroidota > Bacteroidia > Chitinophagales > Chitinophagaceae > Flavitalea. The sequence continues at coordinate 39,515 of DAINQQ010000020.1, read as the reverse complement.
TCTTTGCGTCTTTGGGCGCAAACTTCTTTCTTTCTCTTCCGCAGCAGCTGGAGTAATCAAAGCTAAGCAGAGTTTGTGTTATTAAGCTGAGTATTCATCTGAATGCACAAATTGTTCAATTATATGCTAACCAATGATACTCTTCATTTTGGCAATGGTTTACTTTTAATAGGCAACAACTCGTTTTTCACTCCCACCCTGGAGGTTAATTTGGTTATTAATCATGAATGATAAAAGAGCAATCTCACCAGAGGTGAAAAAATGTGGACCTGGGGCAAACTTCTCTATAATCTGCCTTCCGGTATTTTTCCTGTCCTAATTTCAGACAACTGTTCCACAGTAAACGGCGCAGTAAACAGGTCTTTAGTCTCATGATAGCAGCGGAAAAGATTTGCTATGAAATGTATGCGTTGCTTTAGGTCAGCCCAGTCGGTACAGCCTGCTCCATCAATCGCATCTGCTGTTGGTTTCAGTTGTTTCAACAACGCCTGAAGGTCTGAATTGCTAATATTTTTCAGGCTTTCAGCATATGGAGATCTTAATGCATCGCCTAAATGTAAACAGCTGTCTGGTGGCAGCGTCAGAGTCATTAGGTTTTTTGTAATGACCGTACGAATATGTTTTTCGGCGGTAGAAACAAGCGTGTCGATTGCATTCTTGAATAATCTTGTCCCACCAATTAACCAGGTGAAGAAGTATATCAGCTTGCCTTTTAGATTTTTATTTTTTACGATGATGTCCGTCAGGTATTTCCTGAGCTGTTGCGGATCTATATTTGCAGCATCGAGCGATTCCGCAATTTCAGGCTGAAGGCGTGTCTGTTCATGAAATCCTATCTGGATGTTCGCAAGCAATATTAATTCATCCTGCGCCTTCGGATCAGCCTCGAAGAAAGCTTTATAATAAGCACTAAAGGCTATGGTTAAGTGTTGCTGCCCATCAGGTGGCGGACCTGGTTGAAGTTCGTTGCAAAAATTGGTAATAGATGATTCCTGGTATAATTCATCTTTTAGACAGCTTCCAATGAAGCGTGCAAATTCCAATCCAATTTCTTCAAATACTTTTTTGTTGCCCCTCGCCACTGATTCGCTAGCTCGTTGCTTTGCAGAAGCGGCCAATTTTTTCAGGGCAGCAATAGCAATGTTTTGTTGCAATGATCCGGTGCCGAGCTTTTTTGAATGATCTTTTATAATAGCAAGTATCTCCTGGATCTCTGGTTCGTTTGCCAGGACTTCTTCGAGTTTTCTTTGTAGATCTTCGCCCCGGATCGTTACACCTGCCTGCTTTGATGCCCAGGTAGCAAACGTACACCAGTTTGCATCTGTACCCGTGCGGTTGGCAAAAGCTGCCGACAACTCATGGTAGCAAGCTGTAATCTGCAGGTTACGAATGACGGGCTCTGACAATGACTTTATCTTAATGACATCATCCGTTGTTAATGCGGATGGACCCGTTATAGCAGCCAGCGATATATCTTTCGAAGGAGACATGATAGTTATTCCCTGTTGAGTTACATTGATTACGCTGCAACAACGGCATCTACAAGGTATAAAAATTTATGTGTTATTCTATACAACAAAAGACAAGTCGTTGATTTGTGATGCGCCACGGATTACACGGATTCACACGGATTTAATCCGTGAAAATCCGTGTAATCCGTGGCAAACCTTCTTCAATTCCGGAACTTTCCTGTGCTGTTGCCTCTTCCTCCGTGACGGTTGGAGTGTGATTAGAAGCGGGCGGCTCTATGACAGGATCAAGTGCCACGTACTCATAAATCGCTCTTTGGGATCGGATTTTTTCTTCACCGGTTGTGATGGGAATATTAATTAAGAATTCGTCTAAATGGACTGCTTGTACATTATCCTGGAATTGGTACCCAATGATTTTCATGATCTCCTGTCTCAACGCGTACGCGTAAACGGGAAAACAGACTTCAATTCTTTTATAAATGTTGCGGTTCATCCAGTCCGCAGATCCAAGAAACACGAGTTCCTTACCACCATTATGAAAAATAAATATCCGGCCGTGCTCGAGGTACCGGTCAACAATGCGCCTGATCGTAATGTTTTCACTCATACCTCGAACACCAGGGATCAACGCGCAAATACTTCTCACGATGAGGTTTATTTTTACACCCGCATTCGAAGCTTCATACAACTTTTTGATCAACACCGTTTCTTCAAGATTATTTAGTTTAATAGTGATAGATGCACGACTTCCTTTTCTTGCTTCTTCAATTTCCTGTTCTATCAAGCCGATAAATCTATCCTGGAGATTAAATTGAGCGACCAATAAATGATTAAACGATTCATGGGGGCGTGACTTTGTTTTTTTGTCAAAGACCCAAAAAACGGATTCTATTTCCTTCAACATTTCTTTGTGACTGGTCATCAGAATATGATCAGTATAAATACGGGCGGTGACTTCATGCAGATTCCCTGTAGCAAGTAACCCGAGGTAAATTGTTTTTGACGCAGTTTTTTTCTTGACCAAAGCGATTTTCGCGTGAACTTTCAAATGATCTTCTGTAAAGATCACCTTTACGCCGGCAGCCTTCAATTTCTTAGACCATTTTACATTATTGGCCTCATCGAACCTCGCTTTGAGTTCTACCAACACAGTTACCTTCTTACCATTTTTTGCCGCTGAGATCAGGGCATTTACAATTTTTGATTCCCTGGCTACCCGGTACATAGTTGTATATACCTCGGTAACGTCCGGATCAATCGACGCCTCATTGAAGAATCGGAGAACAAGATCGTAGGAGTGATAAGGAGTATGAATTAAAATGTCTTTTTGTGTCAACGTTTCAAAGAGGGAACTATCAGCTGCAATCATAAATTGTTTGGGAGGCCATGGTTCATTCCTGAGCTCGGGAATGTTTATAGGGATCTTACTCAGATCTTTCATATTGTGATAATGCCCGCCTTCGATGTGCATTGCATTTTCCAGTTCGAGCATATTGATAAAGTTTGCGAGCGAATCTGCCGGAAACCCTGATTCATATAACAGTCGGGTGGCAAAGCCGAAATCTCTTTTGGCGATCTGCTTTTCGATTTTCTCCGCCGTATCTCCTTCATAGTCTTCCTCGAGGTCTAATTCGGCATCCCTGGTAACCTTGAAACTGTAACATTCTTTAATCACCTCTCGTGGTAAAATGATATTAATATTTGCTCGGATGATGTCTTCGAGAAAACAAATGAATCGCTGATCACCGACAGAAACGCTGTAGAACCTATACAACTCGGCTGCGGGAACTTTAAGAACAATGATATTTTCTTCTATAATATCGTCTGTCACAACTGCCAGGTAAAGCTGATTATTCTCCGGAAAGAATGTCTTTGAGTTTTTCAAGTGCATAGGTTGAATGAATGCGAGCACTTCTGAGTAGAAATAATCATTGATCTGCGGAAGGATCTGCGTAGGTATAGGTTCTTCGTAGATGAGTTGAATATGGTGACTTCTGAGCGCGGGGATAAGGCCTCTCAATATTTCTCCAAATTTTTCCAGTTGATGATTAATGATTGTTTTTGCTTCCCTTAAGACGTCGTGGTGTTCCGCTGCGGTTTTACTGCTTATATCATGTTTTTTGTACAATCGATGCAATGCCATTAGCGCAGGAATGCGCACACGGTAGAATTCATCAAGATTGGAGGAATAAATGGATAGAAAATTAAAGCGCTCTAACAGGGGAACTGATTCCTTCTCTGCTTCCAGCAATACACGTTCATTAAATGAAAGCCAGCTTATATCCCGATCGAAGAAATGAAATGACGTCATTGAGTTATTGTTATCAATTTTAAACTCTGCTACCATCGTAAAAACGCTGCCAACTATTCAAGCGGCTTAATATGTTCCTCGTGTTCCCTGTGTCTCCTTTGGGACCCTTTGGCTGTACAATCGGGGGTTCATATAGACCACGAAGGAAGACACAATGAGGCGAAGGAAATTTATGCTATAAAATGAAAATGGGTTTATCAGTTTTGCATTGTTAATTTTTTCACACCCTTATTCGTCATTTTCACAGGTTTTATGAAACCTTTTTCGTCAAAGAACATTTCATCAATACAGGTCACACGATGGTTGCCGTCTGTTTCTCCAAGCGGGCGACGATGATAAACAATAAACCATTTATCCTTTTCGGCTACATGAATTACGGAATGATGACCAGCGCCGGTAGCGATCGCAGAATCCTGCTGTAATATTTTTCCGACTCGCTCAAAGGGGCCAAAGGGTGAATCTGCAATGGCATAAGCAACGGAATAATTTGGACCCGTCCATCCTCCTTCAGACCACATGAAATAATATTTACCATTTCTCATAAACATAAAAGGACCTTCAACATATTCTTTCGGAGTAATTTCTTTGAAGACAGTTCCATCTTCGTAGGGAATCAATCCTGTAAAATCATTGTTCAATCTTACAATATTGCAATGCCTCCAACCTCCATAAATGATATAGTATTGTCCGTCTTTATCCTTAAACACAAACTGGTCAATCGGCTGAGCACCGTTATGAAACTTGTCAATTAGCGGTTTGCCGAGATGATCTTTGAAAGGACCGGCCGGACTATCAGAAACTGCCACACCGATTCCTCCAAACTCATTATTGTTTTGTATGTCATTTGCCCCAAAGAATAAATAATATTTACCCTCTTTCTCCACAATAGCTGGCGCCCATACAGCTCTTCTCGCCCATTTTACGTTGGCAGTATCCAGGATGCGATCGTGCTTTGTCCAGTTTACAAGATCCATGGATGAGAAAGCATCAAAGAAAACCTGCTGGTTGTAGGGCGCAGAGTATGTGGGATAAATCCAATACTGTTTATTAAGAATTGCACCTTCGGGATCTGCATACCAACCGGAGAAGATCGGATTACCAGAGATTTGTTTTGCATTGCCCTGTGATCCCGTTGAGCTTGAACAACCGGACACCAGCAATAAAAACAGGTAGCTTGTCACGAGACTTCTCAACATTAGTATCTATTTTTTCTCGCCGCCAATTGCACGAACTACCACGAATTGTTTCGTGATAATTCTTGCAGTTCATGGCAAAGACTAAAATAGGCATTTTATCCGCAGCCGAATTATAAATGCTTTTGTAAAATCGGTTTGAAACAAAAATTGTCTTATAATCATCCACTGCTTTGCAAAACTTGTAAGCACTGTCGATTCACTACTCCGGGCCACAGCGAACGGCCGTCAGTGAAACGTTCGGCCCTGGAAACCCGGGTACGGAAAAATTTCCCCATTGGTGCGGTTCTGTTCGTTCTTTCCTCGCAGAATAAGAGGGAAAAGTCAACAAAATAAATCTGCTTCTTCAGGCATATGTTTTGGGGTTGGTTATAACAAAATTTAGACTATGGAACAAATATTAAACGCGCCGAAACGCAAAGAAGGGAGAGTGGCTAAGGCCATCGAAGAACAAACATCCAGGTTACCATCAGATCTTTTTTTATGGGCAGCACTCGGAGCGATGAGTGTTTCGCTGGCACTCAAGATTATGGGCAGAAACCATAATAGTCTTTTTGTAGGACAGTGGACAGCTCCGTTTTTAATTCTCGGATTATACAATAAAGTAGTGAAGGTAGAGGGACACGACGAAGAAAATAAATAGGCTGTACTTCTACAATTGCAGTGACAGGATCATTGCGAATGGTTAAGTCCTTTTGGAATGATCCTGTTACTTATATGGGAGTGCCATGTTTTATTATCATTCCAAAAGACTATTAGGCAAGTACGTTTTTCCATGTATAACTTCCCTTTTAACGAATAGAAAGACTTGCCACGAATTCCAGCGTCGTGGAGGAGATGATTTATGGAAACAACATCCAAATCAGGAAGTCTTGTCACCAATTACACGAATTGCCACGAATTAATTTGTGTGCATTCGTAACAATTAGTACTTCTCGTGTTTGATGGTTAGTTCCTAACTTTATTGTCTTCAGCGAGGACCTTGTATACGATCGGCGAAGGAATAACCTCACTCACTCTTAAAGCGAACACCATGTCATTAAAGATCTTTTTTAGCCATGCCTGGAAGGATAAGGCAGAGGCCAATGTAAAAATTTTAATGAATGAATTGAGAAAGGTGGAAAATTATGACGTCTGGCTCGATCGTTACGAAATACAATTGGGCGAAAATATTAATGCAGTGATTGAAAAGGCTATCGAAGAATGTGATGTAATGATTGTCGCCTGGAGCCGTAATGCGAATGAGAGCAAACACGTACTGGAAGAATTAAAATTCGCCCATGCGTATCAAAAACCTGTTGTACCCTGCATCATTGATGGATATCTAAGTACCGATTCTGAATATATTGCTGGCCTCGAATGGATAGAAATAAAAGGAAACCAGAAACATGACCTGCCTCAGTTGGCGATTTTAAAAGATTACCTGATAAGCCTTGACCTGAAAAAAACGTCGGAACGCATACAGGACAAAGAAACCCAACGACTCTATCAGGACGTTGAGAAAAAGCATAAGGCTACTTCCAACCTCATGAAAGAGTTAGAAGACATTCATCACCGACAGAAGATGGGAGTCAGCGGCAACGAGGCCAGTGACGTATTTGTGCAGAGCGCTCTTACTGAAGCAATCAATGTCGCGAGCATAAATAGTAACTCAAAAATCCAGGAATTCTTTGTAAGAATGATGGAAGCGACTCAAAAGTTCCCTGGTCCTGAAAATAATGAAACGAAAGTGAATTACCTGATGCAAACCGTCGTCGATCTCGATCCGGACCGTACAGATATTCAATTTCAAAAATTTTATCAGGGTGCGCTTGAAACCTTTGGTATGATGACAGGAAATACAATAGCTCCAATAGATCCAGTGGAAGTTACGGCGAATAATGAAGTCGCAAAGGATGTTGAAGAGGATACTAACGCCGGGGAAAAGGTGCAGGACTCGACTGAAGGGTTCCCGTCGGAAAACTTTTTTGATAATGTCTGGTTTGGCGTGAGGCTTTATATCGGTCAGGGAAAAGTCGAAGAGGAATATCCGAATGGCTGCAAGGTCAATTTTCCAGGTTACGGCGTGGCGACCATCTATTTCTACTATAACTTTCACACAAACACAAACGATGTTGCTACTTATCTGGGGGGATGTCTAAAAAAGATGATAAACAATGGAACCCAGGTGGAGACAGGAGAATTCGAACTTCCCTCAAACGGCTGCGTAGCAATAGAAATGGCATATTACAATAGCAACAATGAATTGCAGTATGAGTACTTCGGTGGCTATTGCCTTTCAGACAACCGGGGAGTAATTATAGAGATTATCACACAGTATGAACCAGTCCGTGAATTTTACAGAGATCTTTTTGCGAACAAGCTGTATTTACTGAATGGATCTTATCCCGAAGATCAACAGGATACCCAACTGTTTCGCCGTCTCGCAAACCGCAAATTGCTCTTTCTGCAAACCTCTTCATCAGGATATGGCAGTTTTTATTCAGCTTCGTCTACCCAAAGACATTTCAAACTCTTTGACTCCGGTGAATTTGAATTTTATTACGCCGCCACCAATTCTGGTAGCACTGGCTCGGTAAATAGTGAAGAAAGGGGTTCGGGTCGATGGGGCGTGTATACTACCGACGGGCAGTCGCATATATGGTTTAAATGGCATGAAGGTCAGTATGAACTCTGCACACTTACATTTGGCAACGACGCGGATCTATATATGAACCAGACCAGGTATTACATTGTGAGCCTGGATTATCGGGTTTGAAGTAAGTAGGATATAGAATCTACAAACGGTGTAGTGAATATTGCCTAATGTGTGAAATCAGCAAGGCAGGCTTTCTTTTTTGGCTTCCAGGCCTCTTATTAATCACTACTCTCACTTCGTATATTGTACATCTTAGATCACACATCACACATCGTACGTCTTCAATGTCACGCCTGTGCCAGTTCAATCCATACTGGAGCATGATCACTCGATTTATCCCAGCCTCTTACATGACGGTCGACACCTGCTGAAGTAAGTCTATTGCTGATTTGTGGGCTAAGAAGAAAATGATCGATTCGCAAGCCGGCGTTTCGCTCATAGGCGTTACGGAAGTAATCCCAGAACGTATAAATAATTTCATTTGGATAAAGTTTTCTGATTGCGTCTGTCCATCCTTGTTCAACAAGTGTTTTAAAGGCAAGTCGCGTTTCCGGACGGAATAAAGCATCATTGACCCACCGTTCGGGTTTGTAGACGTCGATTTCTGTAGGCATAACATTGTAATCACCAGTCAGGACCACCGGTTTCTTCAATGCAAGAAGTTCTGCGGCATGAAGAGTCAACCGTTGAAACCATTGTAACTTGTAATCGAATTTTGGTCCGGGTGCAGGATTACCATTTGGCAGGTACAGACAACCAATTCGAACATCATTCACCACAGCTTCTATGTATCGGCTATGCATATCCTCGGGATCCCCGGGGAGCGCACGACAGATTTCCTGCGCTTCCACGTTGTGGGTAAGTATTGCTACGCCGTTCCAGCTTTTTTGTCCATGCCAGATGGCTTTATACCCTGCATCGCTGATCGCATTTTCGGGAAATTTTTCCTGCGGCGCTTTCAATTCCTGCAGACAGACAACATCCGGTTTTGTTTCGTTGAGCCAGCGGAGCAGCACGGGCAGGCGGCCATTCACTCCATTTACGTTATAGGTAGCTATTCTCATGATGCGTTAGTCATTTTTTATGACGTGAGTGTGTATTGTGAGTCGTCAGTCGTCAGTTTGCAAGGTATGTACCAGCAGTCAAAAGCTAACTTAGCAATTTCTTTATAGTTGACAGAAAATCACTTTGAAGGCAGAGTCATCCTTTTTGTAATTAGGGCCAGGTTTGGTGAAATACTCAGTCAGCAATTTCAGGTCCTTCATTTTGTCGACGTCAAATAGCTGTTCGTCCCGTGAACCGCCTTCTATCATATGACATCTCATACCCTCTATATCCGTCTCTTTTATGCCATAACACTGTGGTTCAACAATTCTAAGTTTCCCATTATAGTTAAATTCCATTCTTTGTCGGGATCTAATGGCATCGCATATCTCTGGTTTACTCATTTTCATGTTAGGCGAAACATTACTGTTACGCGTCAGTTTCTTTATCCGGCGCGTAAATAATAATTAAAGATTACACCCAAACTTTTGCCAAAAACATGCCGATTTGTTATACGTGCGCACCGATAATCCTTCAGAGTTAGCATTAATTAGATATGGCAGTTACAGCACCCATAATCGGTTTTGCATGCGCGGCAGGAAGAGAATCAACAGAAGGGATCAACGGAATAATCACGAGAAAAAATCCATCATTCTTTTCAATGATTGGCGGCTGGTGCTCCAATAATTTATACCTGCTGTTGATATTCCGTAATCCGATTCCTGTGGATTCCACATTGTGGTCTCTTAAGGAAAGGTTATTACGTACCACAAGAAGGTTGTCCTTCTCAACAAACAACTCAATCCGAAGCGGATCTTCTTTCTGAACACGATTGTGTTTTACGGCATTCTCTACCAGCAACTGAAGAGTGAGTGGCGGTAATAAAAACGATTCATAAGCTGAATCGATCATCAGGTTCATAGTTATGCCTTTGCCATATCTTGTTTCCAGGAGCGAGTAATAGGAATTCAGAAACTGCAACTCTTCGCCAAGAGTAGTCAGTTCCGTTTCATTGTTGCGAAGGAGATAGCGAAATACTTTTGTTAGCTCATTGAGAAAATCTTCTGCCTTTCCAGGGTTTTCGCTGATGAGTGAAGAAAGCGAATTGAGGTTGTTAAAAAGAAAATGTGGGTTCACGATTCCCTTTAAGTGCTGCAGTTCGGCATGCAGTTTCTCTTTCTCGAGACGATCTCGCTGCCTCTCCGTGTGGCGTAACCGTGCCAAGTGGTACGCCAATTCATAAATCGCCAGCAAAAGCAAAAAAGTGAGTGTCGCGTAGATTACAGACACTGCTATCACACCCATCTTTACCTGCTGGTCGTTCACATACACCATTGACCCGATGCTGGCACCCATCCCAAATTCACCATACGTAATGTAGTTGCGCAAGGCTTTGCTGATTACAAAAATGGGTGCTACGAACAAAATACCTGCAGGAATCATGACGGAGAGTCGCTTGACGTTTTTGAACGAACCGGTAAACCACCGCCTGCTCGAATAAAAAAGAAAACGACTTCCTTCGCAAATTAAAATAACGGTGAGAATGTAAATGACATTAGCTTGCAGATTACCGCCATCAGACATTATGAAGTCGTACACGAAAAGTGCAGAGGGGACAGCCACCAATGCTATCCGCAGCCACTTGTCATTAATTTTTATCAAGCAGTGAGTTTGTCACTAAAGTACATTTTTTATATTGCGAACTTTTATATCAATTTGATTTTGTAAAGTCAAGTTGTCCCGAAAAATATCGCGTACGGTTTTGTAAAAATTGATACATTTAAGATGTATAGTTAACTATAGAATATATAAACGAATTAAGCCTTATGAAAGGTGATACCATCTCACGCAAACATTTTTTGGCAACGTCTATAAAAGCGTCTCTGGCGTTCACTATCATTCCCCGCTTCGTTATGGGGGGCAAGGGATATACTGCCCCGAGTGATAAGTTAAACCTTGGGTTTATAGGAACGGGGAAACAGGGCCGCATACTCCTCAATCGGTTTGCAGCAAAATCGATGGTAGTCGCCGGCTCCGATGCGCATGCTGACAAACTGGCCTTATTCAAATCAAATGTGGAGAAACAGTATGCTGAACTGGCGAAGCAGTCAACATACAAAGGGTTTACCTCTTATCCTGACTTTCGCGTTATGCTCGAAAGAAAGGATATTGATGCGGTAGTGGTGGCAACTCCCGACCATTGGCATGCTATGAACACCATTATGGCCGCGAATGCAAAAAAACATGTGTATTGTGAAAAGCCTTTAGCGCATTCAGTGGAGGAGGGGAGGGCGATGGTGAATGCGGTTAAGAGGAATAATATTATCCTGCAAACGGGCAGTATGCAAAGATCCAATGTGAATTTCCGGACAGCATGTGAATTAGTACGAAATGGATACCTGGGAGATATCAAAGAAGTACTTGTAAATGTTGGGATCGCCGGAGTAAATTGTTACCTGCTGCCCCAACAGGTTCCTGCCACACTTAATTGGGATATGTGGCTGGGCCCAGCGTTATACCGTTCGTTTCACCCTGAGCTCGCACCTCCAGTTGAACAGGATATTTATCCGAACTGGCGCCACTTTCGGGAATTTGGCGGAGGCTACCTAAGCGATTGGGGCGCACATATGATCGATATCGCCCAGTGGGCGTTGAATAAAGATAGCAGTGGACCCGTTGAGTTTATACCCCCTAACGGCAAAGAACAGCCGGTACTCACGATGATGTATGATAATGGGATCGTCATGAAACACGAAGATTTTGGAAGAGGTTATGGTGTTCGCTTTATCGGAACGAAGGGAAGCATTGATATCAGTCGCCAGTATTTCGAAAGCAAACCGGATAATATTTCCAAAGCAGTATTGACAGGAAACGATCAGAAGTTGTATGTAAGCATTGATCATCAGCAAGACTGGATTGATTCAATTAAAAACAAAACCGCGCCCATTTGTGATGTGGAAACTGGTCATAGGACAAGCTCGGTGTGTTGTTTAGCAAACATTGCCTACTGGTTGAACCGCCCATTAAGATGGGATCCAAAACAAGAAAAATTTAAAAAAGATAAACAGGCTAATCGTTTACTCAAGTCTCCATTGAGGGAACCATGGAAACTTACTTAATAAATAAACAAAATGAAAAATAGTATCATTATCATCGCGGCATTTGTAATAAGCTTTGTGACAGTTCGATGTGGAAGTTCTACTTCGGCAACAGCAAGCAGTCAGGACAACAGCGCCGTTTTAAGCAATTGGAAGATCGGTATTCAGACATGGACCTTCCGAATGTTTACTCTGCAGGAAGCTATTGCAAAGGCAGATAGCGCCGGCGTTAAAAACATCGAAGCTTTTTGGGGACAACGTCTCAGTAAAGATCTTAGCGATACATTCGGCATCCGGTTATCGGTCTCCGGAAGAGCGGCTCTCAAAGAAATGTTGAAATCAAAAGGAATGAGTATAACAGCCATGGGAGTGATTTCTCCGAGAACGCGTGAAGACTGGATCCAGGCGTTTGAGCTTGCCAAAGAGTTTGGACTTTCTTACATCACGTCAGAACCGCTCAAGCATCTTTGGGATATGATTGATAGTCTTGCCGGGAATTATGGAATCAAAGTAGCCATTCATGAACATGGGCGGCCTAACCCTTACTGGCATCCAGATTCTGTATTAGCTGCACTAAAGAATCGTCCGAATCTGGCTTGCTGCGCCGACCTTGGTCATTGGGCAAGAAGTGGACTTGATCCGGTTGATTGTCTCAAAAAGCTCGAAGGACATGTGATTGGTGTGCACTTAAAAGATATTGCTACTTTCAACGATCTGAAAGCCGCAGATGTCCCCGTTGGTAAAGGGGTGATAAATTATCCGGCTGTATTTGACGAACTCGCAAGGCAACGATTCAACGGAATGCTTTCTATCGAACAGGAATCCAACTGGTATAATAGTCTTCCGGAGGTAAGCAACACAGTCAGGTATTATCACTCGGAGGTAAGCAGGCTTTCAAAGGCTAACAAGTAGCTAATTTCCTGCCCAATCTTTAGCGACCCACATATTTCGCTGTGAAGATAATTTTCAAATTTTCAAATCTTCAAATTAGATCAACGACTTCCGCAACTTCTTCCTGATGCACGACAGGATTGCTTTTTACAGCAATCAATGTGAGAATTGCCGACACCAGCAGTGATCCTGCCATAAAAATATAAGATGCGCCAAAGCCGCCTGTGGTTCCGTTTAAGTAACCAACGAGATAAGCACCCGCAAACGAGCCCAAAGCGCCAAAACTGTTAATGATGGCAATTGCTCCGGCAGTAACATTTCCAGGCATTACCTCTGGTATAATGGCAAAGAAAGGACCATAGGGTGCATACATCGCGGTACCAGCTATCACAAGAAGTATAAAAGATAACCAGAAGTTAGTCGTTCCCACCATATACGATGCATAAAATGCAATAGCCCCTATCAGGAGACATGGCCAGACGAATGCTTTTCTGTTCATTGTTTTGTCGGAGAAATAAGAAACACACAGCATTCCGATAATTGCAAAAACAAACGGAAGGGAGCTAAGCCAACCCGTTTCAATAATACTAATATTCGGTGCTGCCTTAATGATCGATGGTAGCCACATCACAAATCCGTACACGCCAATACTCCAAAAGGCATATTGCAGACACAAAAGAATAACAGTTTTCGATTTGAATGCTTCGGCATAATTTTTAACAGGCTTGAGGTTTCGTTGTTCATCCTTCAAAATCATTTCTAATTTTTCCTTTTCATCAGTGGTTAACCACTTTGCCTCACGAGGATTGTTATCGACAAGGAACCACCAGAAGAATGCCCACACGATAGCCGGCAAACCTTCCAATATAAACATCCATCTCCATCCGACGGAGTTGATCAAATAACCCGATAAGATCGACATCCATAAAATTGTTGCCGGATTACCAAGGATCAGAAACGTATTCGCTCTGGACCGTTCCGCTTTTGAAAACCACCGGGTTAATAAAATAAGCATCGCAGGCATCACCGCGCTTTCAACAACTCCCAGCATAAACCTGATGGCAATCAATACTCCCACATTACTCACAAGGCCGGTTGCAGTTGCGAGGCCACCCCATAATATCAACGACCAAAATATTAACTTCTTAGCGCTCTTGTTCGCTGCATAGTGCGCTCCGGGGATCTGGAAAAAAAAATAACCCAGGAAAAAAAGAGAGCCAAGTAATGATGATATGGCAGGAGTGATCTGGAGATCCTTTGCCATTTCACCGGCAGCAGCAAACCCAAAGTTAGCTCTGTCAAGGTAGGCCAGACTGTAGGTAATGAAAACAACTGGGATGAGTCTAGACCAACGCGATTTTGCTATTGTTAAATTCATTGGGTGTTACTTTTAGTCGAAGTGTTAGAACTGTACTAAGTACGAAGTACGAAGTATGATGTACGAATAAGGAGGAACGGGAAAATTGATTAATTCATTAATCCCTCCGAAGGCACTAATACACGAAGGATAAAACGGTCCTGGTAGAGTTTTAAACTTTGTATACTAGGTGCTCCTTTGTGTCCGGGAATTATATGATTAATATAAATTGTTACACACTTCGTACTTCGTATTTCGTACATCGTACATCCATTTAACTCCAGGTTCTGTCATGTGATCTTTTCTCATCCCATTCAGTCGTTGGTGCAAAATAGGTCTTGTCAGTAGCATGAAGATGCTTCTTAAGTTCATCTTCATTTAATTCAATTCCCAAGCCGGGAGCTGTAAGTGGTAGTGGCGCAAAACCTTTATTAATCAACTTTCTACCATCTGTGGTTTTTACAAGGCTTTCCCACCATGGCAGGTCCACCGAGTGATGTTCCAGTGCCAGGAAATTTTGTGTAGCTGCAGCGCAATGTACGTTGGCCATAAATGAAATTGGAGTCCCCGCCTGGTGCATTGCCATCGCGATTCCCATTTCCTCTGCATAATCACCAATTCTTTTTGTTTCCAGCAGCCCGCCCGATGATGCAAGATCGGGATGTACAATATCCACCGCGTGCGTGTCGATTAACGGTTTGAAATTTTGCAAAAGGAAAATATCCTCACCGGTAAGCGTAGGTGTTTCCAGCGCGTCAGTAATGGTCTTATGTTGTTCTGTATATTGCCATGGCACCATGTCTTCCAGCCAGGCAAGGCGATATTTTTCAATGGATTTTCCGAAACGTATCATATTGTTCAGATCAAAATGTCCATAGTGATCGGATGATAGCGGGATTTCATCTCCAATTACTGCCCTGACGTCGGCCACACGTTTAGCCAAAATATCCAAACCTTTTTCTGTGAGCTGAATGCCAGTGAATGGATGCATCTGGTTTGCGTACGACATATAATCGCCGCTCCACTGTGCAAGGCTTGAACCCCAATATTTGCTATTTACCATTGTGCCGGGTATATTTCGTAGCACACCGATTGATACGTCCATTTTCAGCCAGGTATAACCCTGGTCGACCGTGCGGTATTTTACTTTTTGTTTAAATTCTTCGAGGTCCTGGGACTCGGGCGTATCGGCATATATTCTTATTTGATCGCGATACCTGCCGCCTAGTAACTGCCATGCAGGTACGTTGTATGCTTTACCGCAGATATCCCAAAGAGCCATTTCAACGGCGCATACACCACCCGCCTGGCGAGCCTGTCCTCCGAACTGGCGGATCATTTTAAATACCATTTCAACGTTGCAGGGATTTTGTCCGAGTATTCTGCTCTTAAGCATTAATGCATATCGAACATCGGCTCCGTCACGTACTTCACCCAATCCATAGATTCCCTGGTTTGTATCGATCCGGATAATTGCTGTACGTCCCAGGACAGTCGTTACGCAATAACGCATATCGGTAATCTTGAGATCTGCAGGAGCGGAGTATCGCTTTACCTTTTGCGTAGTCTGCGCAATGATATCTTCGAACGGAGAAAGCATTAGTGAACCTCCAAGCGCAATTCCTCCAATTGCCGATTTTTTAAAAAACGAACGACGTGGGTTCTCCTGCGCTTCTTGTATATCTATTTTTTCTTCTGCTGCTTCTGGATCCTTAAGGCCTAGTTTAGATAAAAACTTTTGCGATGGTGTCATGGTTATGTTTTTTGTTTGAAATAAAAAAGAATAATGAACAATGAACAGTGAACAACGAACAATGAACAATGAACAATGAACAGTGAACAATGAACAGGGAACAATGAACAGGGAACAATGAACAATGAACAACGAACAGTGACTAATGAACGGTGAACAATGTTCTTTTGAATAAAAGTCAATTTACATGCTCAGGTTTCATGGCTTATTACACATTGTTCATTATTCACTGTTTATTGTTCATTGTTCATTGTTACCATGTTCTGCTTTTCATATATTCATCCAGCTCTTTACGGGTCATCGGTAGATTTTTTTGTGTGTCTAGCCATTGAAGGAAGTCTTTCTTGATATCGTCTGTCCATTGCTGATCGATTTGGCCGGGGGTATATTTTCCTTCTCTCAACCGCTGATGTCCGAAATCGTCGCGTAATGCAACAAATTCTGCATTCTGTACAAGTTCTTCAACAAAGGCAGCCGGAATAAAGACGGTGCCTGTTTTTTTAGCGAGTACAACATCGCCGGGCAACACAGTCGCCCTTCCAATCCTTACGGGAACATTGATTCCTGTTAACATCATCTGTTGAATAAAAGATGGATCCGAACCTTTTATCCAGCCGTTGAAACCTTGTATCTCTTCAAGGCCTTCGATGTCGCGCACAGAACCATAAAAGATAACACCGCGATGAGATTTAGCATAGATGGAATTTCCGAGATTGTCCCCGATCAGCGTGCCATCAACAATTTTTCCGTAGCTGTCTGCTACATATACATCACCATCCTTCAACACATCAATCGGCCATGAATTTGTGCCGCCGGTCCTTCCTTCAATCTTTCCTTTGTCTTTGATTAATTTGTCAACGTCCGGTCGCAACGGCATGTATTGGGCCGTTACAACCCGGCCGACCATCGCGGAATCTGGCCTGATAACTATCCAGTCGTTTTCATACTGGTTATTATATCCCTTGTTCCGTAAATATCCCCAGGCTTCTTCCATGGAAACGTTCTTAAGCCTGTTCAAAAATTTGTCCGAAACTTTCGGCCGTCCATCGGGAGATCGTTCTCCCTTCCAGTCAGGAGTATAGATCTTGATCTGGTCTGCAGTGGGTGTGATCTGTTGTGCGTTTAATAAGAAAGGAAGTGCCAGTAGTGAGGTAAGTAGCAGTTTTTTTATAGTCATATAAAATTCGATTTTGACTAATCAATATGCATGTATTGGTTTTGCAAGATCCCCGGCGTTAGAAAATTCGTTTTTATAAATTTTGTACAGACGTTCAAACTTATGGTATTGTTTCTGATATATAAGATGATTAATCGGATCGGGTTCATGGGTTGAAATAATTGATGGCTGAATTTCCAGTGGGATTTTTAGCGCCTTCACTCCAATTATTACAGCACCGAGCGCTGAACTCTCAGGACTCCCCGATACCAACACCCGGCAATTAAATACATCAGCCAGCAACTGCAGCCATAAAGAGTTCTCCGCAAAACCACCAGCCGCGTAAATATCTTTTACCGTTACTGATCTCATGATGAGCTTCCCAATGCTATACAAATTGTATGTTATCCCTTCCATTGCAGCACGGATTAAATGTGCTTTTGTGTGATTGATCGATAGTCCGCAGAAAATACCTTTTGCGTCTGAATCCCATACAGGTGCCCGTTCGCCGAGAATATACGGTACAAAAAATAAATCATCGTTGGCAAGACTGATATTTGCTGCAAGCCCGAACAGCTCATTGTATGTTTCCGGAGTCTGAAGTAGCGAATCTTTTACCCATTGCATCACTACTGCACCATTGTTGCTTGCTCCGCCAATGATATACTGATCGCCATTCGCATGATAACAAAAGATGCCCATGTACTTTTCCGTGACAGGATTATCGGAGAGAATACGAACGGCAGCACTGGTTCCGATGGTCACTGCCATTGACTCATTGCCGTTTGATCCTGCGCCGAGATTTGCGAGTGCTCCATCACTGCCGCCGATAACAAAGGGTGTTTGCTCTGGGATATTCAGTGAGTGTAATGCACCGGACTGCGAAGAATAATAAAGGACGTGTTCGACGGGTACAATTTTAGAAAGCTTCTCCCGGCTAAGTTCAAGTGCAGTAAGGATGTTTTTATCCCAGTCTAGAGTGTATAGGTTCAATAACCCAGTCGCCGAAGCGATTGCGGTATCAACTACATACGAGTTAAAGAGCTTGAAGAATATATATTCCTTGATTCCTATAAACCGGCTCGCTTTTATATAAGAGGCCGGTTCAAAATCTTTCATCCAAAATAATTTGCAAAGCGGTGACATCGCATGAATTGGAACTCCGGTAGCATGATAAAAACTTTCGCCTTCTTCTGTATTGCGTAATTGCCGTGCTATCTCTGAAGCTCTATTATCAGCCCAAATGAGACAATTTGTGAGAGGAACACCCTCTTCATTTACGACAATGAGACTATGCATCATTGCACTGAAACTGATAAAGGAAGGTGTTGCCGGAAGGAGGTCAGCTGCGACTTTATTAATGCAGTAAATAACCGCGTTCAGGATCTCGTTTGGATCCAGTTCCGAATAGTTTGGGTGCGGATGCTGCATTTCATAAATCACCGAGTGTTTGCATATTAGCTCTCCTCTCTTATTAAAAGCGACGCCTTTTGCGGATGTTGTACCAATATCAATCCCCAAAAAATACTCCATACAGTAGAAATATTAGGCTACCAAATTCCTCTGCAAAAACACAATTGGTCATTGTTAAGAAATGGGGCCGGATTATATGTTAATGCTTTACGAAACGAGTTGTCCATAGATACATTAGTCAGCACCAGGGTTTCGAGCTTCATGTCTTAATTGAGCTCCTATCCCTCACTTAACGTTGTCTTTCGTATTTCGCATTTGTACTTCGTAGTTAAGACTTCGCACATCGTACATACTCTATTTATCCCACCAAACCTTCGTATCCATGTTGTCGGGCCCCATTCTTGCGATGGCAGCGTTCACATTTGTGCTGTTTACTGATATTTCAGAATTAGGATAAGTCAATCTCCTGATAAAAGTACCGGTAATAGTTTTGCCGGGGTATGGATTTGGTGTCAATGCCGGGAATCCACTTCTTCTGAAATTAGCAAAAGCTTCAGGGCCATTTAAGAATGAAGCGATCCAGTATTGCGTGTTGATTTGTTGAAGCGCCGTTGCGGGGTTAAATGGATTCGCATTCAGGTAGGCCTGGATATCTGCTGGAGCAACTGCCGATCCAGGATCATAGGTTGCCATTTGCTGCATATGGGCTATAACACCTGCTTCATAGTAACCCTGAACCGTTCCTGTTGTTATCCAGTTTCTTTGTCTCGCTTCCGCAAGCAGTAACTGCGTTTGCGCTGCAGTCACATAAAAAACGGGCGAAGCCAGTTTTACCATGCGTCTGCGATCCACCTGGCTGAATTCATAAAAGCTGGACATTCCTCTTGCGGCTGCCACTGCAATAATGCCGGCATTATCGTAACCAATTGGCATCCCGAGCTGATCGGCTGCAGCGGTGGTGCCCTTGTCAACTGTCTGTTCTGGTCCCGACTTTGCCCCCTTATACCTGATAGCAATAGCCGAAAGCCTGGGATCATTTGTGCCTTTCAGATAATTTACAAAAGGTTCGGTAAGATAGTAGTTCGCAGCCTCTGTTGAATTCAACGTATTTCCAATCGGCTGTGCGTAATTCGCATCATGTCGGAGGATCGCATTATCTGCATTGAGTAAAATTACTCCACCGGCGAAAGCTGCTTTCACTGTTTGTTCTGCTTTTGCAGGGTCGACCTTACTCAAACGCATACCTGCTCTTAGTAACAGGGAGTAACCAAACTTCTTCCACTTGTCTATGTTTCCCGCATATAATACTTCACCAGCTTCTATCTTACCAGCTGGATTCAGTGCTGCAGAAGCCTCAGTCAACTCTTTAATGATGTCTGTATATATTTCCTGTTGTGAATTGTATTCCGGGAAGAAGATCGTATCCGTATAACCACCACCGCCTTGTGTATAAGGAATGTCACCATAGCTATCGGTAAGAATCATAAAATTATATGCCTGGAAAATCCGCGTCATGTTGTACAGGTTGCTTCTATCCGGAAGGTCCTTTGTTCTGTTTATTACATCCTTGGTATTTCGGATCACATTCCGGTAGTATGCCTGCCACATTTGTTGGGTGACGTCACGGTTATCCTGGTTGAAATTCGCCCCAGCTAACACTCCCGAGTTAGGTGTTACGATCTGCTGAACAACTCCTATGTCGTAAACAAGTGTTGCGCCGGGAAAGGAATGATTAAAAAGCGCAGTGTTTAATTGAAAAACGGGATCAATGGATGTTGGGCTTGTGGTATTCGTGTTAAGCTTGTCCAGGTTTTTTTCACACGACACGAATAAAAAGAGTAACAGAACTGCACTGGTATAGTTGAATATTTTTTTCATAATTGTGGCATGTTAGAATTTAACATTTAGATTAAAACCTATGCCTCTTGTAGAAGGCAATCCTGTTGACTCCATACCAATCAGGTTGTCGGAACTGTATCCAAAAGTTTCCGGATCGATATTATCAACCCATTTTTTCAGGATGAGTACATTGTTGGCGACAAGATTAAGCCGAACACCTTTCACAGGCCAGTTAGCTTTTAGATATTTAGAGAAATCATATCCCATGGTTATTTGGCGCAGCTTCCAGTAACCACCATCAAATATGACTGGTTCTACCAGCGCTTGCGAGCGGACCACTTCCCAATAGCTTTGCACGGGCGCTGCCTTCGTGTTCTTTGCCCCGTTTTCGGTTACACCATCGCCAACTACTCCACCAACTCTTCCTTCAAGGGTCATTTTGTGAAGGCCATGACGAACAAGATTGAAATTAGTACCCGATAACATTTTATTGCCCAACTTGAAGTCGATCAGGAAAGACAAACTGAATTCTTTATAATTAAAAGCGTTATTGATACCCCCAACCCATTTTGCCAATGCGCTTCCAAAGTTGACAAGGGCATCTGTTCTGATAGGAAGCCCGTTAGCACCAAAGATCTTGTTACCATTAGCGTCTCTCTTGAACCCAAATCCAGCTATCTGCGCCATTTCCTGGCCAACAATTTGCCTTAGTTCACCGTTGAACACGTGCGTTCCTACCGTGATCCGCTCTCCGGGTGTTTCTGTAAGAATACTTAGAACTTTTGTTTTGTTGTAATTCGCATTGAATGTTAAGTTCCAGGAAAAGTTTGATGATTCGATTGGAACAACGTCCAGTAACATCTCAATCCCTTTATTTTCACTCTCACCACTATTGATCCGTGTGTCAATGAAGCCAGATGCGTCGGAGATTTGCGCTTGTACAATTTGGTCCTTGGTTACCTTACGGTATGCTGCCACGTCGATGTTTAAGCGGCTTTTGAAAAATTTCAATTCCAGTCCGATCTCTGCTTCGGCCACACGCATCGGCTCAAGATCCGGGTTAGGTAATGTATTGCCACTTGGTGCACCGAGCGGTTGATTGGCCAGCAGGTTTCCATTGATAGAATAGAAAAGAATGTTTGAGTAAGGCGGCACGTCAGTATCACTTCCCACCTCAGCATAAGCAAATCGAAGCTTTCCGAAGTTAAACCAGGGCGGCAGGTTAATTGATTCCGAGAAAACATAGCTCGCCGAAATCGACGGATATAGAATGCTGCGGTTTTCAGGAGACAATGTCGAGAACCAGTCATTACGCAGCGTACCGTTCAGATAAATGAATCGTTTGTACGAAAGTTCTGCAGAGCCGTACAAGGAGTTTACGCCTCTTTGATTAAGGTCATATAGTGGATCCTTCGACCGTCCATTTTGAACTGTATACAAACCTCTCACAACAAAGTCGGTTACCTGTACGCTATTGAGGTCTGAGCGCCTGCGCATCTGGTTTCCGCCAACTGTAAGATTTGCTCCGAAGTCATTAAACTCTTTTGTTGCAGATACCAGAAAGTCAACATTTGTTTCTCTAAATCTCCGCGACTCCTGCGTATACTGCCCATTCACAAAACCCGGAGGTGCGGCCGCTCTTGATGCATGCCCTGTTGGAAAATTGTTGAAGTCCTGGTCACGCGACGAGTAATCCTGGCCAACTCTTCCCTGGATATACAACCATGATAGGATATCATATTTCAACGTGATGTTTCCAAAAATTCTGTCCCTGCGAATATTTTGAAACTGCTCAGCCAAAACCCAGTAAGGATTTGTACGATTCATGAATCGTGAATAGATGAATTCATTTCCCTGCGCATTGTATTTGTTCGCATCCAACACATCGAGTGGCATTGAATTCGCCATATTATAAAGAGAGGTTGGGATCGAGTTGTCCTGGTTCGCGATATTTGGCGGATTGTAATTATTCTCATTCGAATAATTTATATTACCCATCACCGTTAATTTATCGGTAATGTCATAGCCAAATCCGAGGTTTATAGTCCTGCGGTTATACGTGTTATTTGGCACAATCCCTTTGCTCGAAAGATTTCCTAAAGAAAGATTTAACCCACCCTTCTCTCCTCCAGCGGAAATACTGATTGTATTTGTAACATTCTGACCATTCCGGAAGAATTTTTTTATCCTGTCATATTGCGGTTCATAAGGCAGATCAAGGCCATTGAATAGCACCTGCCGCATGCCTGGCTGGAATTTCTCGCCGAATGACCATTGACCTGAGGTCGGGTTTGGTGTAGTAGGTCTGACACCATTCTCACCCTGTCCGTATTCATATTGATAATCGGTAAAATCGAGGGGTTGCTCATTTGTATAATTGAGGTTGTAGGTGAGGCCCAATCCTTTTCCCTTTCCTCTTGTCTTCGTGGTAATCATGATCACACCGTCTTTAGCGCGCGATCCGTACAAAGCGGCTGCCGTAGCACCTTTCAGGATCGTCATACTTTCCACATCATCCGGATTGATACTCGACAGACCGTCTCCTCCATCTGATGTATTTCCTCCTCCTCTAATGCCTATTGAGTTGTCTGAGGCGGAATTACCGGGGTTCGTACCAAAGTTTGTGTTGTCGATCGGCACGCCATTAATAACAATTAGCGGGTTGTTTTGACCTGATATGGATGACTGGCCGCGAATCCTCACTTTGGAAGTACCCGCAGGACCCGTACCCAGTCCTGAAATATTTACGCCAGCCACCTTGCCTTGTAGCGCATTCATTATATTGGGCGTGCGGTTAATGGTTAATTCTTCTGTCGGAACGGTGCTGGTGGCATACCCGAGACTTCTTGTTTGCCTTCGGATACCTAAAGCCGTCACCACGACTTCTTCCATCGCACTTGCCGCACTGACAAGGCTAATGTCAACCACTGTTCTTCCTTCAACGGGTACTTCCCGCGAAGTAAACCCAACGGAACTAAATACCAGGGTGGCATTCGAGCCAACATTAATATTGTATTGCCCGGATCCGTTGGTGGTGGTAGCAACTGTTGAACCTTTTATCTGCACAGTGACCGCCGGCAGTCCTTTGCCGTCCTGATCTGAAACTGTACCTGAAATGCGTTGTGCTAAAAGAATCTGCGAGGAGAGTAACGATGCAAACAAAAAGAGCATCTTGCTCACTACTGGCTTAGATACCAGCGGTAAATTTTCTGACATTGGCAAGTCGTTTTGGTTAATAAATGGCAGTACGTTGCAATCCAAGGCTTTTGCAACACGAGCAATTTATTCGATGTTTATATCAGAAACTTCCAATATTTAACGGTGAAGAATTTTGAACACACACAGCAGTGGAGTCGGGGAGTCATGAGTCAGAATCAGGAGTCGGAATTCGGAGCCATTGTTGTCCGGTTAAAATTTTCAGAGCTCTGTGCTCGTCTGTGCCATACCTCGGTGACCTCTGTAGTTAAACCGGGTCTTCGAATGCGAAGAGTTTTTTCTAACCACAGCGGCCACACGGATCTGAAAATTTTAACCGGACAAAATTAAATTCGTACTTCTAACTTCTTACTTGGTACATCTGCGAGCTCACCTCATACCTTGTCCGATTGCCTTATTTGAATAACTGTATATTAGCGAACCAATGCTGTTTGCATGAATCAGTTTTCATTAAAAAAAGGCTGTAACGAACTGTTTCTCTTTCCACACATTGTTGAATTTGCTTCAAAGAAGAACACGAACATCCAGTTCAATTCTTTGAAAGCCTCTGCTACCGATCCACTAAGGTTATATTATATTAATGACGGAAAATTTGAATGGATAATCAACGGGCAACATTGTATTCTTTATCCAGGAGATCTTGCTATTATACTTCCCGGGCAGGTATTGGGAGGGGAACGGGACTTTTTGGACATTGGTACTATCACCTGGCTGCACATCGACCTTGAGAAATTAGACATGACAGGCAAGATGGTTCCTGGCCGATGGTCGGCTCTTTCCGAGAACGAAAGCAGAACAATTGGCAAAATTCTCGTGCTCAACAATCTTCCCGTGCTGTCAAAATTGAAAGAGGCCGGCTCTTTATTTCTCCAGATGCAACAGGAGTTGTTTGGCCAGGAGATTGGTTATAGTACGAGGACGAACCAGTTGATTGACGAATTGTTTATCCTGATTGCAAGACAGCTGACTCACCAAAATACTTCACGCCGCGACTTCCCACAATCATTTATGAAATTAGAACAAACACTGCGTGAGAATATTTCGCACCAGTGGACGGTGGAGGAGATGGCCGCTTTAATTGGTCTCGGAACAACCGCTTTTTCCGAGAAGGTAAAAAACTACACCGGCTTTTCTCCTTTGAATTATTTAATAAACATACGCATCTCGGAGGCTATCAAATTATTAAAGCAGAAAGATGTTAACGTCACAGGTATCGCTTTAGATATAGGCTTTTACTCTTCCCAACACTTTTCAACGACGTTCAAAAAACTGACAGGATATACACCGAGTGAGTTTAGAAAGAAAAATATTCCAAACGAAAAATGATTTTGATATGGATTGCATTATTACAATTGATCTTGGTACCGGAGCTGTAAGGGTATCAGCATTCGATCTGAAAGGAGATGTTATTGGTTCTACCAAAGCATCATATCCAACTTTTCACACCAAGCCCGACTATAGCGAGCAGGATCCGGAACAGATTTTTATTACAATGTTGTACGTATTGAAAAACTTTCTGAACGAGAAGATTCACCCAAAAAAGCATAAAGTTTTGTCGATCTGCTTTAGTGCGGCTATGCATAGTGTGATGACTACTGATAAAAACGGAACTCCTTTAGGAAATGCAATCGTATGGTCGGACAACCGCGCGAAGAAGGAGTCGCAAGACCTCAAAGATTCATCCCTTGGCAAAATATTATATAACGCCACCGGTACGCCGATACACCCGATGTCACCATTGAATAAGATCACATGGATGAAGAATCACGACAAGGAAAGATTCAGGCAGGCACAAAAATTTCTGTCTATTAAAACGTATATAGTACAACAGCTCACTGGTGAATATGTAATTGATTATAGTCTTGCATCCGCCACGGGACTTCTAAATATCCATACGCTCGATTGGGAAACCGATGCATTGAAGCATGCTGGAATTACACCTGACAAATTACCCGGCTTAGTGCCAGTATTCTATTCAACCGCTAAGCTGAGAAGAGAGTACCAGACTTCCATGGGCCTTCCGCCAAAGGTTAAGCTTATAGTTGGCTCGAGCGACGGATGCCTGGCTACATTAGGAGGTGGCATTTCGGGAGAAGGAAAGGCGACCATAACGATTGAAGATAGTGGCGCGGTTAGGGTGATGGGAAAAAAAGTTTTGAAAGATGAGAAGCAGCGATTCTTTAATTACTTGCTTACAGAAGGAAATTATGTTTCCGGAGGTCCTACCAATAATGCTGGAGTGATCTTCGAATGGTTTGCAAAACAGTTCGGTGATTTCAAACGGGCTTTCGACCTGGAGGATTGTATGGAGAACCTAATCAGTGATGCATCAAAAGTTCCAGTAGGTTCTGCTGGTCTGATCTTCCTGCCTTACTTGCATGGTGAACGGGCACCTATATGGAACGCAAATGCCAAGGGCGTTTATTTTGGACTGAATATAAAACATGAACAGCAGCATTTTGTAAGGGCAACCATCGAAGGTATACTATATGCCATTTACAGTATAGGAAAAACACTGGAGGAACATCGCACCATAAATAGCTTGTGTGTAAATGGACGATTTGTTTCGTTTCCTTTCTGGGCACAGATGATTGCCGATATATTTAATAAGCCGGTAAATACAAAAACCAACTCAGACAGTGTTGCCGTGGGTGCATTCCTTCTTGGTGCGACCGAGATTGGCATCTACAAAACTTTGGATGAAGCAGCTCAGACGGTTCAATTACCGGAACTCTATAGTCCGAAAAAACTTCATCATAATATATACATGAAGCATTATGCTATTTTCGAAAGGTTGAGTTATAAGCTATTTGATGAGTTTGAGGCTATCGCAAATCTTCAGCAAAAGCAGGAATAGTAACATAAGTTTGCCGATGATAAAAATTTACTACCTTTGGTATAAATTTATACTATATGGCAAGAGCTTCCAAACGCCATAAGAACGGCCCAATACGCAATGGTTCCAAAGTTTATAAAGCGAATAACAATAAAAGGACCGCTTTTCTGGCTACGATCCCTTCGATGGATACCGGCGAAAAAATTACTCTTATCCGGAATGGTGTTTCAAAAAATGATCTTAAAGAGATCAAAGAACACTCTGGACTTGATTACGATACGCTAAGTACAATCCTGGCCGTTTCCCGTGCAACCCTCATAAATAAAAAAGGATTGGAAAAGTTTGACACCCCTACCAGCGAACGCATTTTATTGTTGGCCGATACGCTTTCTTATGGAGAGTCTGTTTTCGAAGATAAAGACCGTTTTAATAGCTGGATGAAAAACAGCAATAAAGCGCTGGGAGACAGGGCGCCTATTCAGTTGATGGATACCGTTTACGGAATTCAGGAGGTTAAAAATTTAATTGGAAGAATCGAGTATGGCGTCTTTTAAATAGAATTTAGATGATTCTATACCGGATCGGAAAAACGAAATTTGCTAATGATCTTGAGGGAGCGGGGGCCAAATTATATGGTGGACGTTGGAACCATGAAGGAGTGTCTTGTATATATTGCGCCGCCAGCAGGGCGCTAAGTTTGCTGGAATACTCTGCGCACGTAACGCTCGATAGCATGCCTAAAGCACTTTCTTTTACAAGTCTTGATGTACCTGATGAATTGATTCATATTCCTAAAACATTAAAGTTTCCGGCTACCTGGAATGTGTGGCCTCATCCAAAAGAAGCAAGAGATTTCGGCACGGCACTTCTCAAAGAAAACAAGCATGCTGTAGTTCAATTTCCCTCTGCGATCATTGCTGAAGAATTTATCTACCTCATAAACCCGCTTCATCCGCGGATGAAATCTATCAAAATAATTAACGTCACGGACTATGTTTATGATGCACGTTTGAAGAGTTAATTGGTTATAGATTTGCTTAAGTTGTTCTTTCAGTAA
>DAINQQ010000020.1:0-12141 GCA_036742645.1 Flavitalea sp. | reverse complement strand
ATATAATAATTAGTAACCCGGATTCTGCACGAGGTATCCCGGTAAATTCGAAGCACCATCGATCGCAGTCTGCGGAATTGGGAAAATCCTTTTTTGCTTGTCTGTATTTGTTTTTTCCGTCCAGGTCCCTTCATATTTGCCGAATCGTATCATGTCCGTACGACGGAGCATTTCCCAGTAGAATTCAAACCCTCTTTCCTGGAACAACAGATCGAGTGTTATTGTTGTCAAAGGTTTTGCAGGTGTGGTTGCTGTTCTCGACGCTCTTACAATATTTACATCAGCAAGTGCGCCGGCAGCATTGTTTTTTCTGAGTTTCGCTTCAGCGCGCATCATATAAACATCAGCGAGCCGGATAATCACGATATCATGCTCTCCAAAGTTTCTTCCACTGACAGATCCTCTGCTGAATTCATATTTTTCTACACGGTAACCGGTGTTGTAGTTGCTTCCTGCAACGGAGAAATCGATCGCTTCAGTGAAGTCAACTGCAAGCGTTGGCCTGTTCCGTGTATCATGAAACAGTTTTCCGACAAGCATTTTTCCACTTGCGCATTTCAGGAATACACCACTTTTTCTGATCAACCCATACTGCTGCCCTCTCAAGATGCCACGATTTATATTGAAGGCGGCCGCATCCACACAGGAATCTGCAGCATTCGAATAAATTGAAAGGTTCTGCCTGTAAAATCGCGGATCAGCAACTGTGGGATCTTGTGGTGCATTTGCGTTTACCCAGGTACGATAGAAATCTGGAGTAATGGCAGGACCATCGGTTCCGTTCGCACCAGTGTAAGCTGGCAACGGGAACTGATCGCCGGACAATGAAAAGTATGCCATACGATTATGACCGTTCAGGTCTGCGCGTTGGTCTACTGCTAACACTAATTCTTTATTCGTGTGGTTGTTGTCGTTGAAGATTGAAAAGTAATCAGGAGACAATGCAAACTGGTTTGATGCGATGATCTTATCAGTATACTCGATCACTTTATCCATGTCTTCGGGCTTAAAATTAAATGTGGCAGCATAACGGTCATTATAAACTGCAGCATTTAGATGGAGGCGTGCCAGCAGGCCCCAAACTCCGGCTTTGGTAAGACGGCCCGGGCCTGTAGTGTTATCGAGCAATGGTTCTACCGCCAGCAATTCAGATTTAATGTATTCGACGGCTTCTGGTCCTCGTAGAATGTCCGATGTTTCACCCGGGTCGTCTTTTAGGAATACAATTCCAAAAAGGTCAAGCATCAGCATTGAGTAGTAGGCTCTCATTCCTCTTGCTTCGGCCAGAAAGATCTTGGCATTCGGATCCTTGTTATCAGGAAGTGTGTTGATAGCGGTGATTGCCCTTGATATTGCCTGCGTAATGTTATTCCAGGTATTTCTCACGTTTGGATCCGTGCTGGTTGTTTCATGCCTGTGCAGTGAAATGTAAATTCCATTATCACCCCAATCAGTACCGCCCCTGTAAGGCAGTATCGCTTCATCTGTGGATATTTCCTGAAGTGCAAAATAGTTTGTATGCAAGAAGATATCCGGGAGTCTTGCATACACCGGAGCGATAATTCCTTCTGCAATTTGCTTGTCTGATTGGCCTGTCACAGAAGATTCATCGAGTACCTTCTCTTCTAATTTTGTACAACTGGCGATCATACTTACACTGATTGCAAATACAGCCGCCTTAAATATTATCGTTCTCATTGTATTGATTTTTAGAATGTAACATTTAAACCAAAAATGATTGATCGTGCCTTCGGATAACTCAGGTAATCAATTCCGTACGAAGAGATCCCGTTGATTGTTCTGTCGGTGTTCACCTCCGGATCATATCCATCATAATCTGTTATCACGAAAAGATTCTGCCCGGTTATGGATAAACGAAGATTCGAAACCCAATTGTTGATTCGAAGCGCCCTGGTATTGAAGTTATAACCCAGCACAGCACTGTTTAACCGAAAATAAGCGCCTTCCTTCAAATATCTTGTGCTCACTGGTGCGGGGTTATTGATAGATTCTTGCGGAAACTCAATGGCCGCCGTCGTTGTATTTACGTTCTTTGCCAGTTTCGCCTTATAAAAGTATGCGTTCGCTGTATTATCATATATTTTATTGCCCGAGACACCGTTGAAATTGATGTTCACATCAAATCCTTTAAATGCAGCACCTCCGTAGAAACTATAAAGAAGATTGGGTAACGCCGTACCTGCGGCGATCCGGTCTTTGTCTGTAACGACGCCGTCTTTATCAATATCACTATAGACACCGATACCATTATTATCGAATCCAATAAACTCCTTTAAATAAAACGTACCAATCGGTTCGCCGTTAATATAACCATTGATGGTGGCTGAAGTCAGACCGGAGCCGGAGGCAGATCCTGATGGAATTACGGTGTAAGGAGAGTTTTTAACCTCGTTGGTCAGGTAGGTAACATTACCTCCAACGTTAAAGGTTACACCGGTTCCCGTTTTCTGCCTGTAATCCAGGTCAAACTCAATCCCTTTGTTCACTATGATCATATCCTCAACGTTTGTCCAAAATGATCCTGCAGGTTGAACCGGATCCGCCGGGATTACTTCAAGCAAAATGTTATTTGATTCTTTATTGAACACATCCACCGAACCGGATAATGCACCATTCAGGAAGCCAAAATCTAACCCAATATCCGTTTGTGTCGATTCCTCCCATTGGATATCAGGATTGGCAAGCCTTTGATAGGTTGTACCGGCTGGATAGGGTCCGGTGGGGAACAGCGGATAACTGGTTGCAGCAGATACCGTTGAAGTAAAATATGCCTGTGTGATCTTTGATGGAATCTCCTGGTTACCGGTTTTACCCCATCCGGCTCTCAATTTCAGGTTGCTAAACACTGAGCTCTTTAAGAAGTCTTCTTCCGATATTTTCCAACCGACGGAAAACGAGGGGAAATAGCCGTATTTGTTATTCTCACCAAATTTAGAAGATCCATCTGCCCTGAAGTTTATCGTAGCAAGGTACTTGCTCTTATACTGGTAGATTACCCTGCCAAAAAAAGATTGTAACTCATTGATCACGGCATACCCTCCCGGTTTATTGAGGGCTAGTGTAAGTTCCTGTCCAAGTCCGGGATTATAATACGGATCGACAGGAGATATCGGGAACCTGTTGATGCTGGTATTTCTTCCCTGTAAATAAATTTTTTGATAAGAGTGACCACCCAATGCGGAAATACTGTGACTGTTCTTATTCATGGAATAAGTGAGATAGTTTTCGATCAAAGTATTCCTGTTGACGGTATTATAAGTTTCCAGTCTGCCGTCGCGTTGTGGCACCAAATTGGGTAACGCATCGACATCTCTTGTACCAGATGAGTTATCAACACCAAAATTTAGTTTATAAACCAATCCTTTAATGATTCTAAATGAGGGGGTGATATTTCCGATTACACGCGTGATGTTTGTAAGTTCCTTATCGAGCTCTAAATATATCAGCGGATTATTGATATTCTGATATTTTGCAATAGAGCCATCTGGTAAATACGCAGGGTAGGTTGGATTATTTGCAATGGCATCACCCAGTATCGAACTTACGGGCGGTCGATAACTCTTAGTATTCGCAACATTCAAATTTACTTCCATGATTAATCTGTCGTCGAGGAACTTTTGTGTTGCATTAAATCTGCCCGAATACCTGTTGAGTTCATTCTTCTTAATAACTCCCTGTTGTATCTGCGCACCGAATGAAGCGTAATAAGTCAGCTTGTCTGATCCTCCGCTCAAGGTCAGGTTATGATTTTGCGTGAGTGCTGTCCTGGTAACTTCGTCCTGCCAGTTTGTTGATCCTTTCATGTCGTCCAGCGTGCCCCCAAGTTTTGGAACTTCGGTACGAAATTCATCGGCCGTAAGCACCGGTAGCGCACGGGCAATCTTTGAAACGCCGATGCTTGTAGCAAAGCCAAGGGTAGAAACTCCTGCTCTTCCCCTTTTTGTAGTGATAAGAATAACACCGTTTGCACCGCGAGATCCGTAGATGGCAGTCGCAGAAGCATCTTTTAACACGTCGATCGATTCGATATCCTGTGGATTAATAAAGTTCAAGGGATCACCACCCCCTGTGCTTGAATTGTCCAGTGGCAAACCATCAACAACAAACAATGGAGTACTTCCTGTTCTTACTCCGCCAGGTCCCCGCACCGTTATGCCCAGGATGCCTCCGGGTTCGCCACTTGCTGAAGTCACATTCACACCGGAAACCTTGCCTTGTAACAGTTCCTGGGGTGTGTTTACAATCCCTTTATTGAAAGCTTCGCTTCTCACTGATTTGACGGCCCCGGTGACATCTCTTTTGTTCTGGGTACCATATCCAACCACAACTACCTGGGCAAGGTCGCCCGAGCTGGGCTGCAGTGAAATATCGAGCTGTGTATTGTTTCCAACAGACACTTCCTGTGTTACGAATCCTACATAACTAACAACAAGTGTGCTGTTGCTGCTGGGTACCGATATCGTAAAGGCTCCTTTTGAATCGGAGTTTGTGCTTGCATTGCCACCTTTTACCGAAACAGTTGCACCCGCTAAAGGTGTACCAGTGGAGGCATCTTTGATTGTTCCGCTTACTGTTTGGGCATCTGCACCGACCCGTTTTTCATCAGAGTTGCCTTTCGCAAAAAGAGGGGGTGGACTAAACACGCAGAAACAAATCACAAAGACGAACAAAAATCTTAAGCGGGGAGTTGATGGATGACTTTTTCCCATTTTTGAGAAGTTTAGCTTGGTTACTTAAAACAAGGTTGCAAATGAAACAACCTATTCTTATCAGAATGTTATGCCCAGGAAAAGAAATTATGTATTATTCCTGGCAATAACTGGTTAAACGATTTAGCACTGGTCTTTCGTAGACTGGATTTAGCAATTAAGAGCTGCTCTTCACTCAATTTTTAATTTTTGCTTTCGGGTTGATCTGGTGCAGGATCTTTGGCCATCATCATTGCGACTCCAAAAATCAGAAAAGCAATCGCAGTATAAAAATTTAGTTTGCCGGTTGAATCACTCAATAAAATATGAACAAACAATATAAGGGAAACGAGGAAAAAGAACAAACCAATCACAAAGCTCAACTGGTTGAATTTTTTGTACATATTACAGTTTTTAAAAGAAAACAATATTGAGAATAATGGTAATCGCGAGCAAAAGGATTGCTAAGGGCACCACACGCTGATACCATTTTCCCTGTGTATATTTTGGTTTTTCTGTCAACGAGTATACGAGTCCCTTTAATTCCTCTTCGGGCTTCGGTTTGGTCACCAGACTTACAATGATGGTGGTGAAAAAGTTGATGATCCATGAAATGCCAGCAACAATGAATGCCTGTCCCATTCCACTCTTAATCTCAAAAACGGGCGCAATCCATCCCCCTTTCCCCTCTGCCAGGGTAAGGCCATGCGTAAGTGCCGCGCCAAGTGTACCGGCTACCAATCCCCAAAATGCACCATGTCCTGTACTCCTTTTCCAGAACATGCCCAATAAAAAAGTGGCGAAAAGCGGTCCATTGACAAATCCAAAAACCAGTTGCAGAAGATCGTTAATATTATTGAACCCCTGTGCGAGATACGCTGTTGCAATTGAGATCAGGATTCCTGCCAGCGTAATGAATTTGCCCACGACCAGATAATGGCGGTCTGATCGATTTTTGACAAAATAAGGCTGATAGATATCGTATGTAAACACAGCATTGAATGCGGTGACGTTTCCGGCCATTCCACTCATGAATGAGGCCATCAGTGCTGTGATTCCAACACCAAGCAATCCGCTCGGATAATAATGTGCGATGAGCGAAGGCAAAGTCATGGTATAATTCAATTGGCCGTTTGCATCAACAGGTATTGAGTATCCTTTCGATTGAAGGGCGGGTTGTATGAGTGCGATTGCAATGATGCCTGGTAGTACTACGATCAACGGCATCATCATTTTTGGTATCGCTGCAATGATTGGCGTCCGTTGTGCGTCACGCATATTGCGTGCAATCATGGCTCTTTGCACAACCAGGAAATCCGTACACCAATATCCAAATGACATCACGAATCCAAGTCCGAATATCATTGACATAAAATGTAACCCCATAGGATTTGCATCAGGATCGCCCATGTATTTCCATGCATGCGTCATGTTCGGGCTCAATTGGGCTTTAACATTTTCCCAGCCCCCGGCATCCTGCAACGCTACGATAACCAATGGGGACAGTCCCAGCACAATTAGAAAGAACTGCAGTACCTCGTTGTACACTGCGCTCGTTAATCCTCCAAGAAAAGTATAGATCGCCACAATTCCAGCGGCTACCCAGATGGAGACATCAAAGTCCCAGTTCAACATCACTTCCAAAAGTTTGGCGAGTGCATATAATGAAATGCCTGACGAGAAAACCGTCATTACAGCAAAAGAAATCGCGTTTAGGCCTCTTGTTTTTTCATCGAAACGTAAACGCAGATATTCGGGAACACTTCGTGCACGGCTACCATAGTAGAATGGCATCATGAAAACACCGAGGAATACCATCGCAAAGATGGCGCCTACCCAATAGAAATGGACCGTGGCAATGCCGTATTTGGCGCCCGAAGCAACCATCCCGATAACTTCCTGCGCACCAAGATTTGCAGAAATGAACGCAAGACTCGTGATCCAAAGGGGAATGCTGCGACTGCTCGCGAGAAAATCATTACTCGATTTGATCTTCTTTTTGATAATAAATCCGACGCCGATAACAAACAGGAAATAAACAGATATGATGAGATAGTCTACAAGTTTAAGATTCATAGCAATCGTTTGGTCCGTAGTTCTGAGTAACTGGAGTGAAAATAGGAAATAAGCACATCCAAAAATCATTAGTGCCATGCGAAAACGTTTTAGTAGCGGCAAATCGAAACAAAACACCTTGAGAAATGTTGATAATCAAAACGAGAGAGGTCGCGATCCTTTGCGCCTAAAAAGCTTGCGATGCACGACTTTTGTTAACGCAAAAGAGCGCATAGATTGGAGGGTTAACCAGAACCTGTTCAACGAACCGGATTTTCAAATTTTCAAATTTCTAAATTATAAAATTGCACTTCCCCGTTTGATAAAAAAAGCGGAACTTTATTTTCTATTAAACTGTAAGTCATGCCATCATCAGTAAAAGAAAAATTTACCGAAAAGGAAATAAACCCATTAGCAAGTTTGGATGAATGGGAAGATGCCGTGCTCGAACGTTATCCCGAGCCAGATACTCCAGCCAAATCAAAAGAAGAATACAGGAACTATGCTGATCCTGCAAGAGATACGGTTAGAGAGTTCTACCGCTTGAACCATACTTATCAGACCTATGATTTTGTACAGGAGAAGAGAGCAGACTACCTGAAGTTTGATAAAAAACAAATGCCTATTTGGGAAGCTTTTAATTTCCTGAATCAGTTGGTAGATGATTCCGATCCTGATACAGATCTCGACCAGTTTCAGCACCTCTTACAAACATCTGAAGCAATTCGTGCTGATGGTCACCCAGACTGGATGGTGCTTACGGGATTAATGCATGATATGGGAAAGGTCCTTTGTCTTTTTGGTGAGCCTCAATGGGCGGTTGTAGGGGATACCTTCCCTGTTGGATGTGCTTACTCCGATAAAGTTGTTTACCCTGAATATTTCAAAAACAATCCTGATCATAACAGGTCAGAGTTCAATACTCCGCTTGGTGTATATAAAGAGGGTTGCGGATTACGCAATGTTCATATGTCGTGGGGACATGATGAATATGTGTACCAGATGATGAAAGATTATATTCCCGAAGAAGGATTATATATGTTGAGATATCACTCATTCTATGCATGGCATCGTGAAGGAGAGTACAGCTACCTGTTAGATGATCACGATCGCAAGATGCTGAAATGGGTGAAGCTTTTCAATCCTTATGATCTCTATTCCAAAAATCCGGTGCCTCCTGATTGGACTAAGTTGAGGGGATACTATGAGGGTTTAGTAGCTAAGTATTTGCCGGATACAATTAAGTTCTAAGATACATGTTGGTATATATATTTGAAGCCTCAGTTTTCTGGGGCTTTTTCTTTGCGTCTTAGAAGAAATATTCCCGCAAAGGCGGCAGGACGTAAAGAAGAAAGAGCGATACTTTTGCCCGTAATAAATTTATATGGAATTAGGCATTTATACATTCGTAGAGAACACAGCAGATCCTGTAACAGGCCAGGCTATACCAGCGCATAAGCGAATCAGTGATTTGATGGAAGAAATTCAGCTTGCAGAGCAGGTTGGCCTTGATGTGTTTGCTATTGGCGAGCATCATCGTCCTGAGTACCTGGCTTCTTCACCCGCTGTGTTGTTGGCGGCAGCAGCAGTAAAAACAAAAAAGATCAGGCTCTCAAGCGCTGTAACTGTCCTAAGTTCAGATGATCCAGTACGTGTATTTCAACAGTTTGCGATGGTTGATCTCTTATCGGAAGGAAGAGCCGAGATTATGGCAGGACGTGGTTCTTTCATTGAATCGTTTCCTTTGTTTGGCTACGATCTGAAAGATTATGATGTTTTGTTTTCCGAAAAACTGGCGCTGTTACTTGAGTTGAATAAGGGCGAAAAAATCACCTGGAAGGGAAAGTTCCGACCTGCCATTAATAGCCTCGGCGTTTATCCGCGGCCGTTTGGTGAGTCGTTGCCGGTGTGGATTGCGGTGGGAGGAACACCAGGATCGGTAATACGCGCCGGAACGCTTGGTGTTCCAATGGCCCTGGCGATCATCGGGGGTACACCATACCAGTTCGCATCGTTGGTTCAATTATACCGTGATACTTATAAAAAAGCAGGTCATGATATGGGTAAGTTGCAATTGGGAATAAACTCGCATGTATATGTTGCAGACGATTCGCAGCAGGCGGCTGATGAGTTTTACCCAACCTATGCAGAAGTAATGAGCAAGATCGGTAAGGAGAGAGGGTGGCCTCCAACAAATCGTCAACAATACGAGGCGAGCCGCAGCAGTCATGGTGCTCTCCTCGTAGGAAGCCCGGAACAGGTGATCGATAAAATATTATATGAGTACGAGTTGTTTCACAATACCCGCTTTCTCGCGCAAATGAGTGTAGGTACGCTGCCTCATCACCAGATGATGCGTTCGATTGAATTGTTCGGAAAGGTAGCAGCTGAAGTAAGAAAGCATGTTCAACGGAAGAAAGAAGTTGCAAAATGAAAAAACCTGAGAGGCCTTCAGTACCTCACAGGTGTAAGAAACAGTGTAAGAAAGCGTATTAATCTATTATTACTTAATCGCGGTTTTGATGTCTGCGTCGAGTGTTCCGAAAACTTTCAGATTGCTGTATGCGCCCTTTAATTGTTTGTAAAGAGAGGCGCAATCCATCGTAACAACGATCTCTCTCTTCACTGTTATTTCAGAATAGAAGGCTTTCATGTTCTTTTTTTCTTTCTGTATTACAGTCATAGCAGCTTTCTGTTCATTCGTAAGGTCTCCGTTGTTTGTTTTTTCGGCAAACACCACAAGATTTTGAAGATCTTCGTTTGTTGACTTTACATCCAGTAACTGGCATGCACAGATTTTTGCATTGTTCTTTTCAACCGGTGCATTCTTAATTGAATTAATCAGCAAAGAAGTACTAAAGAAAGGTATAGTGGATTTTGGAGTTGCATTTGATGCAAGAGCACATAATAATAAGAGAGGCAGAATTATTCTGCGGTTTAGAGGTTTCATGGTACAGCATTAATCAAGTTAACAAAGAGGTTTCTGGGCTTTAATAGGATCTTGAAACTTGATTAGGTATTGGAGTGTATGGCGGAATCTACTGTGGGAAAGTGGTAATTCATTCAGATCGGAACGTAAAACTTGCAAGAAAAATCCGTTTCTCATAGTATTTTACGCAGTTTTTTTGTGGTTTGTATTGAAAGCGCTGATACTCAATTGTGAGTTTTAGAATCTTGACATTGATCTAGCATCAGGTAAGCGATTCTCCTTTCTTCTATTGTTGGTTTTCATCTGTTGTTGGTGTTTTCATCGTTGCTGGTGAAAAAAACACCAACAACGATGCAAACACCAGCAACGGATGCGATCGTGCAGATATATGAGCAATTTTTTCTCGTCGCTCTTAATCAGAAGAAGCAAATTCTATTTAGTAGTCCCGTGCGGTTGAAACCTTGTGACTTTGTTTGTTATTGGTTTCAATGAATTCAAGTACTCATAGATCGCACCGAGATCGTTGTCAGACATGCCGGCATAAACGGGCCACGGCATTACCGTGCTCGGATCCTTCATGATGTCAATTGGCCTGTGGGCATAGGCCGAATCCCGATACGCCCTGAATTTAGCGAAGAACAGGTCTTTTGTCCAATTGCCGATTCCAGTTTCTTTATCGGGAGTGAGATTTACGCTTGTCAGCAATCCTGCAGGCATTTCGAATCTTCTTCCGCCGGCGAATAAAAATGCACTATCGAGTTTTCCTTTTTCAGACGGCGTGTGACAATTACCGCACGCAGCAGCAGTGATCATGTACTTGCCATAGGCAAGCCTGTTAGATGAATCGGGTTTCTTAGAAAACGCTGGTTTTCTTGGAACCGTGTTGATGATAAAATTCATCGGGAAATCATACTCACTTTCAGGCGGTGTATTTGCTATCGGGGGCAAGGAACGGAGGTAGCAAACAATTGCCTCGATGTCTTTTGGATCAAGCAATCCATAGTTATCGTGTGGCATTACGGGAAAGATCGGCTTTCCATTTTTGCGTACACCCGAGGTAATGGCGCGAAATATCTCTCCATCCGTCCAGTTACCAATACCTGCGGGAGTGATGTTTGCCGCATAAATTTCTCCAGGAAAGCCTGCTTTGCGGCCGAAGAGTTCTCCACCAAGTCCGATGCTATCCGCTTCCATTGGTCCGGCATAAAAATTCCAGTTTCTCGTACTATGACAATCCGTACAGATCATCACATGGTTAGCAAGATATTCTCCATGAGCAACTTTCTCAGGCGTAGAAGTTATTTTCAGGTCTGGCGCGGGACCAACATCAGGAAGAAATGTTTTGATATAAAAGCCGGCAGCAACAACGAACAGAATGAATACACCAATGATGATACCGACAACGCGGAGTGTTTTTCTCATAAACAGTAGTTAAGGGGTTAAAATAATTAGGTATAAATCTATCAAAACAAAAAAACCCGTGACACTGATAGCTATTGATACAAATCAAGTAATCACTAACAATTTTTTTTGTTTTGTGTGACCTTGATAAACAAGACTACATTTAGGAAGTATTCAGGGATCTCTCAATATTCTTATTTGCAAACTCCGTTCTTTTAAAAACTTCAATAGGTTCTCTAAACAATTTTCAGTTTATGAAATTTGGATTCCTGCTTAGTTTCTGTTCACATTAATATTGTTGTTTCTGGCAATTAGAATGGCTTGTTTTGGGTAAATGGATTTTATCTTGATCCG
Source organism: Flavitalea sp. (assembly GCA_036742645.1). Taxonomy (GTDB): domain Bacteria; phylum Bacteroidota; class Bacteroidia; order Chitinophagales; family Chitinophagaceae; genus Flavitalea. The sequence goes on along the minus strand of DAINQQ010000020.1, from coordinate 693 downwards.
TTTCCTCTGCGGCCTTCTTAAGTATTGCGCCATTATAACTGCAACTTGAATTATTATAACCCCAATCGTATTTGTGATGCGGTTAAACAACCCGACTTCGTCAACAGGAAAAGTTTGCTTATTCCTTATTGCCAGGCTAATGCACGCAGCTAAAATTTCTGTAGCAGCAGGTCTGCCGCCCGTACGGAAGCCTTCAGCCAAGTGCCACTCGCCTCCCTGAAGCGCCTGATGTTTGCATCGCAATACTTGCTTTATTGAATTTCTTTTTACCATCCCCCTTAAACATTAAACATGAAATATTTTAAATTTTCAGCAATAACTATTCTATTTGCACTCGCGGTTTTTATTGGTTGTAAACGAGACGCTAGTCTGTTGCAACAATCCGATGAAGCGTTGGGTGTGCCGCCTCCAAAGACCAAGATGGCCGTGCCGGTCGTTACCTGTGCGGAGGGTTCAACCCAGGTGTCCATTAACCTTAAGGTATGCGCCGGTGCCACAGGCGCCCCTGCAGGTTTTTCCATTCAATGGATGACAAAGGCAGCTTTCGATGCCAATGGTGGAGTATGGCTTGCTTCAGATGACCTCGCGCTCTGTAAGGCTTCCTTTTCCGGCAACGCAAATTTATCAAGGTATAACCTTGGCGCCGGGGAATGTGTTACTGTTAACTTAGGAGAATTCCTGTTCGATGAAGGG
>DAINQQ010000019.1:38787-41665 GCA_036742645.1 Flavitalea sp. | reverse complement strand
TGAACCTTGATTTGCATGATTTCAGGATTGCCATGATCTAATCAGGTTCATCCTTAAAATCATGTGAATCATGGTTCAGACAGAAAAGATCAAGGTCCGGCAAAAAAGATGTTATCTTTTCTGGGGCCTGTCTTCAAAATAACAGTTGTTAAGGCTCGTGCGCTTAAGTCCCTCACTAATTCACTCAAGTGAATCCTTCAATCCCTTAATCAAGCTCCATACTAGTGATCGTTAATCCGCGTTCTTAACCTGACGTTAATTTGTGTCGCTTCATTGGCGAAAACTGGCGTTTTGAAAAATAAATAGGGCATTAATCCGGAAAATTTATTTGCTTTGCATTGTTAAACTATTTCAGTTCAAAGCATATCTAAGTTGAGATGCAAAAAAACCTGACCATATATTTCGCTGTTACCGCTCCCGCGGCACACACGCGTTGGGTTTTTGTTCCGGACGTTTCCGGAAATTTTCCCTTCCGACCCATTCCCTTTTGGGTACGACGTTGAAACTTTCAGTCCATAGTGTCCCCTTTCGTAGCGGAACTATGATGCCCGTAAAGCCGGGAATCAGGTTACACAATGGTTATTTATCATTGGCCTTTTTCACATCTCTACTTTTTAAGCAATGGAAAATAAACAACACGAGTTTCAAATACTGATCGCAAATGAATCGCACTGTGATTTCGCGCAAATCATTTGTGATGAAATGGCTGCCTCCGCCCAGGCAAGGGGAACGGGAATCGCGAAGCGTAGTCCTGAATATATCAAGGACAAAATGCGCGAAGGAAAAGCAGTTATAGCCTTTACGAAGGATGGTATCTGGGCAGGTTTCTGTTATATCGAAACCTGGAGCCATGGTGAATATGTAGCGAACTCAGGTTTGATCGTGGCGCCCGTCTTCAGAAAGGGCGGACTTGCTAAGGCCATCAAAAAAGAAATCTTCGCCCTCAGTAGAAAACAGTATCCGGAAGCTAAGATTTTCGGGTTGACGACCGGTCTTGCCGTCATGAAGATCAATTCTGAGTTGGGATACGAACCCGTTACTTATTCGGAGCTTACCCAGGATGAAGCCTTCTGGGCTGGATGTAAGAGCTGCGTGAACTATGATATCCTCATGAGCAAGGAGCGAAAGAACTGCATGTGTACTGCGATGTTGTATGATCCAAAGGATCACTTTGAGCCTGAAGAAACAACAGAAGAGTTTAAAAAACACAGCAAGCTTTACGAACGCTTCATGCAGATTAAGCAATGGAAGCTGTTGAAGCCTTTTCTAAAGAAAGACAAACCGGCTAAAGACTCCGCCGTCACACTAAAGTCGGTATTTCAATTTTTCTTTAACCTGTGAGTTTTGTTGCCACACACCTGCCTGCCGGCAGGCAGGGGCACAAAGTTGAGACCTGACTATAAATTCCGTTGTGTCTTCGGGCCCCTGCCGGCAGGCAGGTGTGTGGCAAAAAACGTTGCTGGTCTAACGACTTTGCAGAAACTTAACTTCAAAATTATACAATGACAAAATCATCAGGTGGGCGTAAAGTTGTACTTGGTTTTAGCGGTGGACTTGATACGTCTTATTGCGTAAAATATCTGACTGAAGAGCAGGGTTACGAAGTGCATAGCATTATCGTAAACACCGGTGGTTTTTCTGACGAAGAACTGGAGCAGATAGAGCAGCATGCGTACAGGTTGGGCGTAAAAACACACACATCTGTTAATGCTGTTAAAAGTTATTATGATAGCATTCTGAAGTACCTGATTTACGGGAATGTCTTAAAGAACAATACCTATCCGCTCAGTGTAAGCGCTGAACGGCTAAGCCAGGCTCTCTATATTGCGGAGCATGTAAAAGCCTTGAATGCGGATGCCGTGGCGCATGGAAGCACGGGAGCGGGTAATGACCAGGTACGTTTTGATATGATCTTTCACATCATGATTCCGGGCATTCCGATCATCACCCCTATCCGGGATCTCAAACTGAGCCGGGAAGAGGAGATTGCTTACCTGAAAGAGACAGGTGTTGAAATGAACTTTGAAAAATCGATGTACTCGATCAATAAGGGATTGTGGGGAACCAGCGTTGGAGGAAAAGAAACCCTTTCATCGCATGGAATGCTTCCCGACGAAGCCTGGCCTACACAAGTAACGAAGTCCGACACGGAAGAAGTGAAGCTTCATTTCGAAAAAGGTGAATTAAAAAAGGTAAACGATAAAAAGTTTCATCATCCCAGTGAGGCCATTCAATACTTACAAAGCATCGCAGGTCCTTTTGGGATAGGGAGAGACATACACGTTGGAGATACTATCATCGGCATAAAGGGGCGCGTTGGTTTTGAAGCCGCAGCTCCGATGGTAATACTGAAGGCTCATCATGCGCTGGAGAAACACGTGCTTACCAAATGGCAATTAAACTGGAAAGATCAATTGGCACAATTTTATGGTAACTGGCTGCATGAGGGACAAATCCTTGATCCGGTAATGCGGGATATCGAAGTATTCCTCGAGAACTCTCAAAGAAATGTAACCGGGGATGTATTTGTACAATTGATGCCTTATCGTTTCCAGGTGACCGGTATTGAGTCGTTATATGACCTGATGAATAGCAGGTTTGGGAAGTATGGCGAGATGAACACTGGCTGGAGTGGCGACGATGTGAGAGGCTTTTCAAAAATATTCGGCAATCAAACGATGATCTATCACCAGGTGAAGGAAGCCGCGAATTCGGGAAGTTAAAGCCTCCCAACCCCTCCCGTGGAGGGGCTTTAAAAAAGAAGTATGAGTAAACAAAATATTAGAGAAAGTTTTCCATCCTCCTCCCCGACCGGGGAAGGCAGGAAGGAGGCTTTGCGGGTTGGCATTATCGGTGGAGCAGGTTACACCGGAGGTGA
>DAINQQ010000019.1:33098-38687 GCA_036742645.1 Flavitalea sp. | reverse complement strand
GGAAGGAGGCTTTGCGGGTTGGCATTATCGGTGGAGCAGGTTACACCGGAGGTGAATTGATACGTTTATTGATCAATCACCGCAATGTTGAAATTTCATTCATTCATAGTAAGAGCAACGCCGGCAACTTCGTACACCTCGTACATGGAGATCTTGTTGGTGAAACGGATTTAAAGTTTTCGAGTGAAATGAGCGATGAGATTGAAGTGCTTTTTCTTTGTGTGGGACATGGAGATGCAAAAAAATTTTTGCAGGAAAATAAGATCGGCGAAAAAGTAAAGATCATTGATCTCTCTCAGGATTTTAGAATCGGTCGTCCATCGTCCGTCGACGGTCGACAGTTCGTTTATGGCTTACCCGAATTAAACAAAGACGAAATCAGGACTGCACATAATGTCGCTAACCCCGGTTGTTTCGCTACTGCGTTACAATTGGGACTACTGCCTCTCGCTAAGGCGGGAATATTACAGGAAATTTATGCAACCGGCATCACCGGTTCAACAGGAGCCGGCCAGAGTTTGTCATCGACAACACATTTTTCCTGGCGTGCGAATAATATACAGGCGTATAAAACTCTAACTCATCAACATCTCAATGAAGTAGGTCATTCATTGAAGCAATTACAACCTGGAGGCAATATTGAACTCAACTTCGTTCCATGGAGAGGTGATTTCACAAGAGGAATTTTCATTAGCTCCCAGGTCAAAAACCGGGAAGATCTAAGCAAGCTTGTTAACCTTTACAAAGAATTTTACCAGGACCATCCCTTTACCCATGTAACTGAAGAACCTGTTTTTTTGAAGCAGGTAGTCAATACAAATAAATGTGTTATTCAATTAGAAAAAACAGGAAATACACTTGTAGTTCATTCGGCGGTTGATAATTTATTAAAAGGAGCAAGTGGACAGGCAGTACAAAATATGAACTTAATGTTTGGCCTGGATGAATGTGCTGGCCTTAAACTTAAAGCAAACTATTTCTAACGGCGGAGAGTTCTAAGATTTGGAGAATTCCTTTGTGTCTTAGCGCCTCTGCGAGCAAATATAAATACCATGAAACTTTTCGATGTATATCCGATTAACGACATCACGATCAGTAAGGCAAAAGGCTCATACGTTTGGGATGAAAAAGGTGAACAGTATCTTGATCTCTACGGCGGCCATGCCGTCATCTCTATCGGTCACACACACCCTCACTACGTCCAACGCCTGACTGAACAATTAAACAAGGTTGGATTTTATTCCAACTCTATCAAGATACCTTTACAACAGGAACTTGCCCAAAAGCTCGGCAAAGTTTCCGGAAAAGAAGAATACCAGTTATTTCTCTGCAACTCAGGTGCTGAAGCAAATGAAAATGCGTTAAAACTCGCTTCCTTTTTCAATGGAAGAAAAAAAGTGATCGCCTTTTCAAAAGCTTTTCACGGACGCACATCCTTAGCCGTTGCAGCGACAGATAACCCTAACCTGGTAGCTCCTGTTAACCAGACGGACAATATTGTTTTCCTGCCTTTTAATGATGAAGCCGAATTAGAAAACTATTTCAGCAAGCATGGCAAAGAAGTATCATCTGTAATTATCGAAGGTATTCAGGGCGTTGGTGGCATACATGTAGCCACAGAATCATTTTTGCAAAAGATCAGGAGCCTGTGTGATGAATATGGTGCTGTATTTATTGCTGACAGTATTCAATGTGGTTATGGACGATCAGGTAAATTTTTCTCTCATGACTTCGCTAATGTAAATGCTGACATCTATAGTATGGCGAAGGGAATGGGCAACGGATTCCCGGTTGCAGGCATTATCATTGCGCCACATATCCCGGCAAAACATTTCATGCTGGGAACTACCTTCGGTGGAAACCACCTGGCCTGTGCAGCAGCCTTAGCGGTGCTTGAAGTTATCGAATCGGAAAATCTTATACAGAATGCATCATCTGTCGGCGAATACCTGATTAAGAACTTGAAAGAAATACCGGAACTGCAAAATGTGCGTGGAAGAGGTTTGATGATTGGATTCGATGTTCCCGGAGAGTTAAAAGATTTAAGGAAGAATCTTTTGTGGAAACACAAGATATTTACCGGTGAAGCGAAGCCAAATGTGATTCGATTGCTGCCGTCTCTCGCATTGCGTAAAAAAGACGCGGATGAATTCCTTGACGCGATACAAGAGGAAATACATGCGGAACGCCTGGCCTTGAAGGCTTAACGCAGAACGCTTAACGCGCAACGCAAAAGGCATATATGAGAGACTATAAGAAATATGATGTTTGGAAAATATCTCACGAGTTAATTCTATACGTGTATAAGGATATTGTGCATTATTTCCGAAATCAGAGCAGTTTGCGTTGACATCCCAGATGAAAAGGACAGCGTATTCCATTCCTTTGAATATTGTCGAAGGATGCGGTATGAATTCCGAGAAAGACTTTGTGCATTTTTTAGATATGGCCTTAGGATCAGCCCATGAGTTGGAATATTATACTCTATTAGTGTATGATCTCAATTTTCTTGATATTAACAAGTTTACCATATTGAACGAAAAAGCGAACGAAGTAAAAGCCAAATTAATTAAGCTGATCAAATCGATTCGTGATACTGCTGAACATTTGAAAACTCCCCTCGCTGAGCGTTTGGCGTTCAGCGTTTGGCCTTCAGCATTTTGCGTTCAGCTCAAGCAGCGATTATGAAAAATTTTGTTTCCATAGATGATGTACAAGACATACCCGGTTTAGTAAAAAAAGCGCTCGACTATAAAGCCGATCCGTTTAGGGATAGAAATCTTGGGACTAACAAACGCATAGGATTATTATTTCTCAATCCCAGCATGCGTACAAGATTGAGTACACAAATCGCTGCTCAAAACCTCGGCATGGAAGCAATCGTTTTTAACGTAGGGCAGGAAGGATGGGCAATCGAGTTTGAAGAAGAAGCCATCATGAGTGGAAGCACGGTTGAACATGTAAAAGATGCGGCCCCTATTCTTGGAAAGTATTTTGATATCCTGGCCATACGCACTTTCCCGTCATTGAAAAACCGGGAAGACGATTACAGCGAACTATTCATCAATCAGTTTATTAAATACACCGGTATCCCGGTGGTCAGTTTGGAAAGCGCCACACTGCACCCACTGCAAAGTCTAACCGATATTTTGACCATTACGGAATGTTGGCCTCCCCCCGGGGAGAGCCCCGGGAGGCAACCTAAAATCGTTCTCACATGGGCGCCCCATGTTAAACCCCTCCCGCAATGCGTTGCAAATAGCTTTTCGCAATGGGTTACTGCATGGGGACAAGCAGAATTTGTAATTACTCATCCGGAAGATTATGAACTGGATGAGAAGTTTACAAAGGGAGCTCTCATCACACTTGATCAGGATGCTGCATTGAAAGATGCAGATTTCGTATACGTGAAAAACTGGAGCACTTACAATGACTATGGCCGTATATATTGTAATGATCCCGAGTGGATGCTGACCGCTGAAAAACTCCAATTAACAAACAATGCCCGCGTAATGCATTGCCTTCCTGTGCGCAGAAATGTAGAACTAAGTGATGAAGTTCTTGATGGACCCAATAGCATTGTTACACAAGAGGCCTCGAACCGGGTGTGGGCTGCCCAGGCAGTTCTATCCGCCCTTCTCAATTCAATGAAAGAAGCATAATAAGAATGCGCGATTTGATCAACATAGTCAAAATAGGCGGTAACATCATTGATGATGAACAGGGTCTGGCATCCTTCCTGAAAAACTTTGGAGCGATTACAGGAAAAAAGATTTTAGTGCATGGCGGAGGGAAACTGGCTACCAAACTTGCCGGGCGTTTAGGCGTTGAGCAGCAAATGATCGATGGAAGAAGGATCACAGATGAAGAGACTTTGAAGATTGTGACCATGGTATACGCTGGCTACATTAATAAAAATATTGTAGCACAACTACAGGCAAATGGCTGCAACGCTATTGGCGTATGTGGCGCAGATGCGAACCTGGTTCCTGCCACTAAAAGAAATCATCCAACGATAGATTACGGATATGCGGGCGATGTGAATAGTTCACAGTTGACGGCTGGCAGTTGGCAGTTATTTTTGGATAACGGTTTATGCCCTGTCGTAGCGCCTATCACGCACGACACCAGGGGGAAGTTGCTGAATACAAACGCTGATACAATGGCCCAGGAAATTGCAAAGGCGCTGAGTGTGGTATACCAGGTGAATCTTATTTATTCGTTCGAAAAAAATGGTGTGCTGCTGGATGTGAACGATGACAGCAGCGTGATCTCAAAGCTTGACTTGTCTTATTATGAGCAACTAAAAAAAGAACAAAAGATTTTTGCAGGCATGATACCAAAACTGGATAACGCCTTTGCTGCATTGAATTCCGGTGTTCAAAAAGTCATTATTGGTAAGGCTGAAGCGTTAGAGGAACTAATCACCGGTTCATCCGGCACAAGCATAACCCATGAATAACGACCGAATACATATGCTGCATCATGACTCAATCACTCTTTTGAAACAGTTGATTGCAACGCCGTCGTTCAGCAAGGAAGAAGATAATACGGCCGATATTCTTGAGCAGTTTCTTGAATCAAAGGCAGTGCATACCAACGTGTTCCTTAAAAACATTTGGGCAAAGAATAAATATTTTGATGAGAGAAAGGCTTCAATCCTGCTCAACTCTCATCATGATACAGTAAAGCCCAACAAGGGTTACACACTAGATCCCTTCACGCCCGTCATCAAAGACGGAAAACTATTTGGCCTTGGAAGTAATGACGCCGGCGGACCATTGGTTTCTCTCATAGCAACGTTTTTGTATTACTATGATAAGCCTGATTTAAAATACAACCTGATAATTGCCGCAACTGCTGAAGAAGAAATCTCAGGTCATAACGGCATCGAGGCTTTGCTGCCAAGACTTGGAAACATCGAATTTGGTGTCGTTGGCGAGCCTACGCAGATGCATATGGCGGTTGCTGAGAAAGGATTGATGGTATTAGATTGTGTTGCAAAAGGCAAAGCCGGACATGCGGCCCGCGAAGAGGGCGAGAACTCTATTTACAATGCTATTAAAGACATCGCGTGGTTTCAATCTTACAAATTTGATAAAGTCTCCGATCTTCTCGGTGCAATGAAGATGAGTGTTACAGTAATTGAAACCGAAAACAAAGCGCATAATGTTGTACCCGCTCATTGCAAATTTGTCGTCGATACACGTGTCAATGAATTATACACTTTTGAGGAAGTGCTTGACGTGATCAAAAGCAATGTGCATTGCGATATACAACCCAGAAGTACACGCTTGCGATCCACCTCTATTGGGCTGGATCATCCCCTGATTAAATCCGGCATCGCTCTCGGACGAAGTTATTACGGCTCCCCTACCACTTCGGATAAAGCTCTTATGTCTTTCCCAACATTAAAGATGGGACCGGGCGATTCAGCACGCAGTCATACAGCAGACGAATATATTTATGTAGATGAGATCAAAGAGGGAATTGAATTGTATGTTCGGTTGCTAGAAAAAATCTTGTGAACGATCGGTGAATATTATTCTTATTTGAATCTGGATGATGATTCTTTGTGTCTTTGTGGCT
>DAINQQ010000019.1:0-32998 GCA_036742645.1 Flavitalea sp. | reverse complement strand
GAAGAAGATGAAGTTTAAGGTTCACCTATGCAGCAAGGAAAAATAAAAACTTGAATATTTACTTAACTTCCCTGCATGAAACTCTGGAAAAAAGATAGCACCAACACTTCGGCACTTATTGAAGAATTCACGGTGGGGCGTGACAAAGAATTTGATATCCTATTGGCAAAATATGACGTACTGGGTTCTATTGCACATGTAAAGATGCTTGGGGCAAATAGATTAATGAATGCAGTGGAAACTGAAGCGGCGGTAAGGGGCCTGGAAGAAATCCTTCGCGAAATTCAGGACTCAAAATTCGTTATCGAAGACGGTGTTGAAGATGTGCATTCGCAGGTTGAATATCTTCTAACCAAACGGGTTGGAGAAGCAGGGAAAAAAGTACATAGTGGTCGCAGTCGTAATGACCAGGTTGCAGTCGATATAAAACTTTATCTCCGTGCAGAACTACTGAAATTAAAAGAGGAAGTCAAAGACTTATTTGACCTTCTTATTGCATTGAGCGAAAAACATAAAGACAGGTTATTACCGGGGTATACGCACCTGCAAATCGCGATGCCTTCATCATTTGGCCTATGGTTTGGAGCCTATGCAGAGAGCCTTGTCGATGACATGGAATTACTCGCAGCGGCTTATTCGGTTACAAATAAAAATCCACTGGGAAGCGGCGCAGGTTATGGTTCCTCATTCCCATTAGATAGGAAACTCACTACCGAACTGCTCAACTTTCAAACTCTGAATCATAATTCTGTATACGCACAGATGAGTCGTGGTAAAACTGAAAAGATCGTATCGATGGGAATGAGCAGCGTTGCCGCTACCTTGAGCAGACTGGCGATGGATTGTTGTCTTTACATCAACCAGAACTTTGGATTTATTTCCTTCCCATCAGAGCTTACTACCGGCAGCAGTATTATGCCCCATAAAAAGAACCCTGATGTTTTTGAATTGATCCGGGCGAAATGCAACCGGATACAATCAACGCCGAATGAACTTGCATTATTGATCAATAATCTTCCTTCAGGATATCATCGTGATCTGCAGCTAACGAAAGAGGTGCTATTCCCAGCTATTGAGACGTTGAAGAGTTGCTTACAGATGACCAGATTGATGTTAGAGAATATTGAAGTAAGAGATCATATTCTGGATGATGAAAAGTACAGGTACCTTTTCAGTGTGGAAGCGGTTAATGAATTAGTGAACAAAGGAGTTCCATTCCGCGAGGCATACCAACAAGTCGGTAACCAGATTGAAACGGGCAACTTCAATTTCGATTACAAGAAGCAGCTACATCACACACATGAAGGCAGCATTGGGAATCTTTGTAATGACGAGATTGTTGCCGAGATGGAGAAAGTGCTGTTGAAATTTTGAATTTTTTTTGCCACCAATTACACGAATTATCACGAAATAATTTGTGGTAATTCGTGCAATTCGTGGCTCCTGATTCTAGCGTAGTTGAGATGCATCCACTCGAGAAGGAGTTTCTTTCCCGGTAACAATTGATGTGGAGCTTAAGGCAATTGCCTTAATGATCTCGGCCATATTCTTCATATCAAGCGTTTCAAGCTCATCTTCCTGGGTATGATAGAATTTCTCAACATCCATCTTTGAAGTAGATATTGTATGTGCAGCAACTCCCTGGCGCGCAAGCGTAGCATTATCTGACCGATAGAATAATTGTTGATCGGGATATGGGTCGGGATAGAATTTGAACTGGCTTCCCTCAAGATTTTTTGCGAGTATCTGTCCCATATCCGTTTTCTCATATCCTGTAATGAAAGCTGAATTCGCTCCCCATTTGCTATGTGTTCCGATCATTTCAATATTAAACATAGCAACAGTTTTCGCTGGATCCATTTGCTGCGAAAAATATTGTGATCCAAATCCACCTAATTCCTCGGCCGTGAATGCCGCAAACACCAATGTGCGCTGATTGTTATTCAATTTTTTGAAATAATTCGCCAATAAGATCACAGCAGTTGTTCCGGAAGCGTCATCATTTGCACCATTGAAAATTGAATCCATTGCTTCGTTTGGCTTACCGATTCCAAGATGATCATAATGCGCTGAGAAAATAACAAATTCATCCTTCCTTGATTTTCCCGGGATGATGCCAACTACATTCGACAGCTTTCTTTCGGCAAACTCATGTTTAGCCTCTACAACGAAATTTGAGGGAAGCTTGTCCGCTTGTACAAAAAATAAACTTCGCTCTGTAGGAAATATTTCCGGTTTATAACGCGAAAGGTTAGTAAAAATCTTTCCGTGTGCCGGATTGACTATTACAAGAAGATTCTTTTTACTCTGTAGCATCGCGCCCGGTTGGAATGTGTCAGTTGCCTTTACCTGTATTATTTCAAATCCGGATTGTTCGGTAATTTTTATGTCTGGCTTTGAAGTGAATGAGATAATATTTTTTTGATCAATCGAAACACCATCAAAGTTGGCGGCAGCAGAAATCAACCGGGGCTTAAGCATTGCAAATGACTGGAGATATGCCGTTGAATTATTCAACGATTGTAAACCGGCCTTTTTAAATTCATCAGAAATAAACGCGGCAGCCTTTTCTATCCCCGGCGAAGAAGCATGTCTCCCCTGCATTTCATCTGAAGCGAGAGTCCTTTCAATTCTTTCTACTTCTGATACTTTGATCACATTATCAACTCCGCTTTGCGAAAAAGAGGATTGACAGATATAAAAACTTAGACCTATTAAGATGATTTTCTTCATAATTTATTTCATGTGTTATTAATAAAAAACCTGGTTCAAACCAGGTTAATGCATTCGGAATTGATTATCTCTCCTAACAATTTTTTATTTTGTTCTACCTCGATACGGGTTCACGAAGGACACTAAGAAAACACAAAGAACACAAAGAGAACTGTATTACTGAACCTCGCGTCCTTTAATTAGCGTTTACTCGCGTTACAAGCTCATCATTTCTTTAAATTTCACCGTTTGCCGGCGGCTAACTTCAATTTTTTCTCCTCCTTTCATTTCCAGTAAAAGACCCCCATTGAAATATGGCTCAACCTTATCGATGAGACGCAGGTTGACAATATGTTTTCTGTTAGCCCTGAAAAAAGTTTTTTCATCCAGCCTTTCTTCCAGTGCATTGAGCGACTTTAATATTAACGGCTTATTCGGTCCAAAGTAGACCTTAGCATAGTTTCCAACGCTTTCAAATAAGCGGATATCCGACAACCTTACAAACCAACAACGCTCACCGTCCTTTACAAACACCTGGTCCTGCTCGCTCAAAATAGAACGGTTAATGTTTAGAGCATTCATATGATTCGGCTCGCGCTCGTCCTGCAGATGCAGTTTTTGAATGGCATCGGCCAACCGCTTGGGCTCTACTGGTTTTACCAGGTAATCCAACGCATTTACCTCAAAAGCTTTTAGCGCATACTCATCATAGGCCGTGGTAAAAATAACATGCGGTGTTTTGTCCAATTCGCCGAGCATATCAAATCCTGTCTTTCCAGGCATCTGTATATCGAGGAATACCAACTCGGGATTAAGATTTTCGATTTGTTCAACGCCTTCGCTGGCATTTGCTGCCTCTGAAATTATTTCGATCTCGGGAAAATCCATCAACAGCTTCTTCAGTTCATTCCTTGCCAGACGTTCGTCGTCAATAATGATAGCTCTAATCATGTGACTTTATTTTGCTCAATAGGTATAGACACTTTGGCTTCTACCAGCCCACCATACTGGGTGATTTCAAAATTAGCTTTTTCTCCAAATAATAAATGCAACCGATTTTTTGTGCTGGACAATCCAAAACCATCACCGTTTACATGTCCATTTAACGAACCGGAATTCTGTACAATCATTTCGTGATAGTTTCCCCTGAAATCAGAGATGACTTTTACCATGCCGCCCTTCTCCTGCTTTCCTATTCCGTGCTTAATGGCATTTTCCACCAGAGTTTGCAACATCATAGGAGGTACAGGTTGGTCAAGTGTATCTTCGTCGATGAGGTATTCAATCTCAAGCCTATCCTCAAACCGGATATGTTCGAGTGCAAGATAATCTTTCACAATACCAAGTTCTTTTTCAAACGGTACCGTTTCAGATTTTTCCGTTTGCATGCTGCTTCGTAAAATATTGCTTAGCTCAGTTATCGCGTTCCGTGCACGCGATGGGTTTTCATCAATCAATGCCCGAATGCTGTTTAACGCGTTAAAAATAAAATGGGGATTGATATGCGCCTTGATCGTCTTTAATTCCAATTCCTTGACGAAGGCCTCCAGTTTCAGGGTATCAAATTGCTGTCTACGGCTCTTCGTAATATAATGATAGAAGTAGTAGATAAGTACCCAGGGAACGATGAATAGTCCAATGTCAATAAGATAAATCGTCAACCTTGAAGCAAAATCCAGTTGGCTGGATGAGCCTATAACAATATCAAAAAGCGCTATTACCAGTAAAGCCGCCGTAAGACTTGCTATTATCACCGCCACTAACAATTTTGGCAGCACCTTTTCTATCGGTTGCATCAACCAGTTCAGTTGCCTGATCACCCAGCGGAGGATATGTGTTATCAAAAGCCCCACGGAAACAATGAACACCATGCGGATAAACAACAGTGAGGTCAGTTTTATGCCGAAACTATACGCAAAAAAGACGTATGATATGAATACGAAAACCCACCCGACGATTTGGCACAGCCAATAGTTCGATATTCTGGTAAATAAGGTCATATTAGAACGGCAAAGCTAAACATTTGCTACTGCCATCATTTGTTATTTGGGATATATGGCCGAATATGTGTCTTATCGGTCTCTAATGTATGAGATTTCTAATAAATACTCGATTTTCCCGGAAACCGCCATTAGGCACAACATTTTTGATGCTTTATTTGTCAGACTACAATATCGAGAATAGCTTATTTTTGAAACATCAAATGCATTCAATGGAGATCACACCCGGATCATTATTAAAATCAATTAATTCCCCATCAGACCTTAAGCAACTATCCCGCGAACAATTGCAACAGGTTTCTGATGAATTGCGACAGTATATTATCGACGTAGTGAGTGTTCACGGAGGTCATTTTGCGGCCAGCCTCGGTGTGGTTGAGCTAACTGTCGCCCTTCATTATGTATTTAATACCCCGTATGATCAGCTGGTATGGGACGTTGGCCACCAGGCATATGGGCATAAAATCCTGACGGGGCGTCGTGATCGTTTTGCGACGAACAGGAAGTATCAGGGGTTGAGTGGTTTTCCAAAAAGAAGCGAAAGTGAATTTGACACTTTTGGAGTCGGGCATTCATCCACCTCAATTTCTGCTGCCCTGGGTATGGCAATGGCCGCAAAGTATAAAGGCGAAGATAGAAAGGCTATCGCGGTGATAGGAGACGGCGCCATGACTGCAGGCCTGGCCTTCGAAGCCATGAACCATGCAGGAGTAGCTGATACGGATATGCTTATCATTCTGAATGATAACTGCATGAGCATTGATCCGAACGTGGGTGCTCTGAAAGAATACCTCACAGACATTACCACCTCCCACACATATAATAAACTTAAGGATGATATCTGGAAGGCTTTGGGAAAACTGCCGGTAGGTAAAAATTTCACGCGCGAAATGGCCAGCAAGCTTGAACATAGCATAAAGGGCTTCATTAATAAGAACAGCAACCTATTTGAAGCGTTGAAGCTCCGCTACTTTGGCCCGATCGATGGACATAACCTTACAAAGCTGGTAGATATTCTAAAAGATCTAAAAAATATTCCCGGGCCAAAGATCCTTCATGTGTTAACCGTGAAGGGAAAAGGTTATTCGTTGGCGGAGAAGGAGCAAACCAAATGGCATGCGCCCGGTTTATTCGATAAGATAACTGGCGAGATATATAAGAAGAAGTATGAACTTCCACAGCCTCCGAAATACCAGGATGTGTTTGGACATACGCTCATTGAGCTTGCAGAAAAGAATGACAGGATCATAGGTATCACTCCTGCTATGCCTAGTGGTTCCTCACTCAAGTACATGATGGACAAAATGCCCGATCGTGCATTCGATGTCGGCATTTGCGAACAACACGCCGTAACACTGAGTGCTGGGATGGCCACGCAGGGCATGAAAGTTTTCTGCAACATCTATTCATCGTTTATGCAAAGGGCTTATGACCAGGTAATACATGATACAGCCATTCAAAATCTACCGGTCATATTCTGTTTAGACCGTGCAGGTCTTGTTGGCGAAGATGGACCTACCCATCACGGCGCTTATGATATCCCGTATATGCGGTGTGTACCCAATATGATTGTGAGTGCCCCGATGAATGAAAGTGAATTGCGAAACCTGATGTACACTGCTCAATTGGAATCAACAGGTTCTCCTTTCTCAATACGTTATCCAAGAGGTGAGGGCATTATGCCTGAGTGGCGAACTCCTTTTGAAGAAATCAAAATCGGAAAAGGTAGAAAGTTGAAAGACGGCCGTGATATCGCAATCCTTTCATTTGGCCACCCGGGAAACTTCGCAACATTTGCAATCCGCACATTACGTGCAGAGGGAATTGATCCTGCTCATTATGATATGAGATTCGTAAAGCCATTGGACGAAGCGCTACTGCATGAAGTTTTCAAAAAATACAAAACTATAATAACAGTTGAAGATGGAACGGTTGTTGGAGGCTTCGGAAGCGCTATTCTTGAATTTATGGCGCAGCATGGTTATTCAGCCAATGTGAAGATGCTTGGAATACCCGATGTGATCGTAGAACACGGCTCTCCAAAGCAATTGCATGAAGAGTGCGGTTTCGATGCAAATGCGATCGCGAAAGCTGCGCGTGAGATGTTAAAAGAGCAGGTGAATATTAACTCCCTTATTCAATAACTGAGTGCTATATCGCAAAAAGAGCCTGTCTGAGAATCTTTTTTGCATTGCCTGTCGATTTCTTTCCGCCTACTATAGAACTTCTTAGTCTATTTAATTCCATTCTATATTGTAGACCGAGGAAGGGGTAGCCCCAAACCTAACTCTGTGCGCACACAACTTTCTAATCGTTAAAGATTCATTAAGTCGTGATTTATAGTCTGCGTTTTTTATGAAACGTAGCCAGTGATGAATCTGTATCGAAGCCAAAGCTTCTTTATGAAACGTTTCTTGCTGCATGTCTCTTCCCTTGCCGGCGTCCTGATCCTGGTAAGCGGAATTTTTTATATCACAAACTTATTTTCTGAAAAGCCAAAAGCCATTGTCGTTCCTAAAACTTTACTTCCTGATCGTATCGCTAAAAAATTGAATTCACAAGCCCGGGAAGCCAAACGATTCGTCAACAAACACCGCTTTAATAACTCCGTATGTTTTTTAATTGATATGAGCGTCGAAGCAGGGAAGAACCGGTTTTTTGTATATGACCTTTCCAAAGATTCTATAATTGACAATGGCCTGGTGACGCATGGTCGCTGCAACGAGATTTGGTTGGTGGGAAGAAAATATGGAAACGAAGTTGGATGTGGTTGTACCTCCGTAGGAAAATACAGGATAGGCCACCCATATCAAGGACGTTTTGGATTAGCTTATAAGTTAACCGGACTTGATAGCACAAATAACAATGCCTTCAAACGTTATGTGGTATTGCATTCTCATGAATGTGTACCCGGCAGTGAAGTTCATCCCTATCCTATTTGCCAGAGTGATGGATGTCCGACTGTTTCAAAGATGTTTTTAACAAGATTAGCCACGACCATTGATGAATCCTCACGTCCCATCCTATTATGGATATACGATTAAGGTCCTATGGGAGTTTTTTGTGATTGTTCCGCCTTAGCCACTACGATCGCATTCGCAAACCAGGTAAACTCATTCAGGAAGCGATCGGTATTCTTTATAATATCTTCTCTTAGTGGCTCGTATTGATCGTTGAAAGCATATTGTATTTCAGGAATCAGTAACTTGGTCGGTAATGGATATGCGCCTAAACTCAGAACGACATGTTGCATCTGGGTTGAAGCATTGATTCCACCCATTTTGCCGCTGCCTGTCGTAACGACGCCAATCGGCTTTTTCTTGAACTCTGCCCAGTAAAAATCCAATGCATTTTTTAGAACACCCGAGAAGCTTCCATGATATTCAGGGCTCACGAGGATCATGGAATCAGCCTCCTTCAGTTGAGCACCTATGATAGAAATATCGTCTGCCGGGCTTCGAAGTCTTCCGTTATCTTCTTCCATCATTGGAAGCGGATGCTCGGCGAGGTCGACCATGACCACATCTATTCCCCTTTCCCTTAGTTTCCTTTCAAGATAATACGCAATGCGATGGCTTTGCCTTCCGATTCGTATACTACCTAATATGATCGCACACTTCATTTTTTATTTTTAGTCGTTCAGCATCGGCACTTCAATGGCCAGCAACTGCGACGTTTCTACGGCCTGGATAGTGAAGCTGTCTGAATTATAGATGCCCGCAGCATCCCTTTTACTTAATGATTCGTTTCCGATTTTTATTGCGCCTTCAATTACAAAAATATAGACACCATTCCCCCGAAAGTTTACGCTATATGTTATTTCTTTACCAGCCTCCAGGTTCGTTAAAGCAAATCGGGTGTCCTGGTTGATCCATAACGCGTTGTCTTTTTCGTCAGGGCTCACAACAATCTGCCATTTATTCTGGCGCTCTGTAACTTCGAAAGTTCTTTGGTCATACCTTGGTGTGATGTTCCGGTGTTTCGGAATCACCCAAACCTGCAGCAAATTTATCTCTTCTGTTTCGGAAGCATTGTATTCGGAATGCTTAATCCCGGTACCGGCACTCATGATCTGGATATCGCCTGCTTTAATAACCCCCGAACCACCACTACTGTCTTTATGAGCCAGTTCGCCCTTCAATGGAATGGTTACAATCTCCATATTATCATGGGGATGTGGCGGAAAACCCCCTCCACCTTTCACAAGGTCATCGTTTAATACCCTTAATGCGCCAAAATGCACTTTTTGGGGATCATACCATTGACCAAAACTGAAAGAATGTTTTGCCTTTAGCCATCCGAAGTCGGCACCGCCTCTTTCAGATGCCGGATAAATGATTGTTTTCATGATCATAATTTAATGTTGTAACATCAACTATGGTGCCCGAAGCTTCTCCCTTTCAAAGCAGACGTTTCGGCAGAATTTCTAAAAGTATGGAGATCCTGGGGCACGGGAGTCCTTTGCCACAAATGGAAAGAATTATCCACTCAAAGACATTCGTGATAATTCCTGCCATTCGGTACAAGAATGCCTTTTTTCGTTCGATACGAATTACGCGAATTATCACGAAATTAATTCGTGGCAATTCGTGCCAAAAATCTTGTGAATTATATGTTAGTGACCCGTAAATTATGGAAGGACAACTTCGTTTTCCTGGCGGTTTTCATTCCATTCGACGATGAAATTGTTGCGTCCTTCACCAGTCATTATGGACATATAGGTTTGTTGGATCAGCTCTAACAGAGAGAGAAATAAAAAAATAGCATGCAACCTGTTTTCGCAAACCTCGAATATCTTTTCGAAGGCCATTGTTTTTTCGTGCTCTGTTCTTAGAAGAATATACTCCCTGCTTTCCTCCATGGTATAATTGTAGTGGACTACAGTGTGGACAGGCTTATTATTGCGTTCGTCGAGGCGCTTCATCACTTTTTCAAAAGCCTTCATAAGCTTGAACATTGTGATCGCCTGGATTTCGGTACCCTCTCCTGCTTCCTCGCCAATAGTTGAAAGTTCCCTTTGAATGTTGCCTCTCCTGACCATCAACATTCGTATTGCCTCCATTTCGGCCATCCGCGCGGATGCCTCTTTGTAGCGCTTATATTCAAGCAATTTATCGATTAGTTCCTGCCTGGGATCGATCTCATTGCCTTGAGCATCCAATTCTTTCCGTGGCAACAACATTCTCGCTTTAATGCGCATCAGGGTCGAAACAAATAATATGAATTCACTGGAAAGTTCAATGTCAGGATTTTCCTGCTTGTGTATATAGTCTAGAAAATCTTTGATGATGTTGGTGATTGGTATATTGTATATATCTAATTCATCGCGTTCAATAAAGAATAGTAACAAATCAAATGGGCCTTCAAATTGTGGTAATTTAATCTGGTATGTTGGCTGACTCACTGTAGAATTTTATTTTGCTCCAAAGAAAAATATAAAAAATCCCAACCGGTGTTGGGATGACCAAAAGTAACAAATATCCCGTCAAATAATCGGAAAAGAGCGGCCACGAACTTATCACGAAATGTATTAGCGGCAATTCGCCAAAAATTCGTGTCATCTCGCGTCTATTAAAATTTTAATGAAAGTCCAACCCCCAATAACGACCTTAACTGAGTTGCTGCTGACGTCTTGTTGTCCCCGAATTGCTTGACGTCATCATCATAGATAAGATCAAAGTTGTAAGTCACGGCAAGGAAAGTATTTATTTTCATCGCAATCAGGTTGCTCCAGAAAACGTCAATATTCTGAGGAGCAGCGGAAACATCCGTTGATTGAACCTGATCAGGCCCCGTAACTGTAAACTCGGTTGACTTTAAATAATTTGAATACAGATCAAGCCGGCTTTTGTAGGATACGTTTTTAATAATTTCTTTATTGAAATTAGCCGACAGAAATCCTCCAAATTCTGTGCGGACCTTTCTCGCCGGATCAACGCCATATAAAACAGAACGAGGAACTTCAAAACCGCCAGTCGGTATAGCGCCATTAGGATAATAATAACCTTTCGGATCATTCGTTACAAGAACCATGCGCACGGAAATCGGGGAAAAGAAAATGCTAAAGTAGGACTGCGGATGCCAGTCGATACCAGGTGCAACGATCAGATAGGCCGGAGCCATAAATGCTGAAGTCGCTCGTTTCAATCCTTTTCCCAGATAATCATAATCGTATCCTGGTGCAAACTGAGAGCGAAAATTAATCACGCCGGCGAGACTGACTTTGTCCGAAAGATTACGACCTAACTTGCTATATAAATCAATTTTATCATCAGTCTTTCGGGTTCCATCAGAACGAGTATTAACAAGAGCATAACCCAGGTCGAGCGTGGTGTTCCAAAAATACTTTTCTCTCGTCAGATTCGCAAAAACGCCGACGGTCGAAGCAGTCGAAAATGAAAATTCTTCAGCTCCTGCCGCCCAGTTTTTGCTACTTCCCTGGCCTATATTTATTGAAACGACACCGCCTGTTTTCCAACCAAGAATTGTGTCTTTGGCTGACTTCCTATCTGACTCCTTTTTTATCTCCGTTACAGTAGGATCCTGCGCTGCAACTTGAAGAGCAATTCCAATTATTAATAGATTCAGTATGAATAATTTCATTTGGATAAGTTTAGTGTAAACACATGGAGTTTTGAAATCTAAGGTCTCTTGAGCTCATCCCTGATTTCCATAAGGAGTTTCTCAGTATTGGTAGGCGCAGGTGGCGCAGCAGGTTCGTCAACTTCTTTTTTCCTGAGGTTGTTGAGTGCTTTGACAATAAGAAAAATACAAAAGGCGATAATGAGGAAATCAATTACTGATTGAATAAAGGCGCCATAAGCAAATACACCCGCTCCGGCCTTCTTCGCGTCGGCAAGGGAAGCGTAACTTTTCCCGTCAAAGGAGTAAAACTTATCAACGAAGCTTATTCCACCGGTTGCAAGACCAATAAGAGGCATCAAGATATCCTGAACGAGTGAAGTAACAATTTTGCCGAAGGCTCCACCAATGATGACGGCAACGGCCAGGTCCATGACGTTGCCCTTCATGGCAAATTCCTTGAATTCTTTTAACATGCCCATAAGTGATAGTTTTAAGGTAAATAAATAAAAGCTCAAGAACTTATATACGCCAGGGGTTAGTCGTTACTTAATTTTTTAAGTCGGGGAATTTCAGATCCAGTCGCTTAAGGGCGTCGCGTAATGTCTTCGCGATTACATACTCTTTATACCAGTTCTGATCTGAAGGCACAATGAACCATGGGGGCTGATTGCATTTCTCGAAACACTCTTCGTACATCTGTCTGTACACATCCAGGAGTTTCGCTTCTTCGGTATCTTTCGGATTGTATTTCCAATGCTTCTCCGGATTGTCGATGCGTTCCTGCAATCTCTCGGCCTGTTCTTCTCTTGAAACGTGAAGGTAAAATTTTAGTATGATCGTGCCGCCGTGTTCCTGCAATAGCTCTTCGAAATCGTTTATTGCTTTCATCCGTTCCAATGCAGTTTCATCATCACACCATTTATGAACCCGGGTCACAAGAATGTCTTCGTAGTGAGAACGGTTAAAAACCTGCAGCATTCCTTTGGCGGGAGTAACCGCATGCACGCGCCAAAGAAAATCATGGGAAAGTTCTTCCGGTGTAGGCGCTTTGAATGATTTAACTGTTACGCCCTGGGGATTAAGCGTTCCGAAAACATTCTTAATTGCACCGTCTTTTCCGCTGGCATCCAGGCCCTGTATCACAACCAACAATGCATACTTTGATGATGCATATAAAAGGTTTTGTAAGTCATCCAGCTCTTTGAGGATAGCAGCGGTTTGCTTTTTTGTTTCATCCTTCGAAAATTCCTTAGGAGCCCTGGTTGAAATGTCCGCTAACTGAATGGCCATAGAAGAATGGTTGCGCTATCGAGTGCTTCACCTCTCCGTGAGGATGAGGTAAGATTAGTAATTTGTTTTGATACCCGGATCGTTGGGACAGCTAAAACTCGCACAGTCCCGCAGGTTAAAATCCTTTGCTTTCATAGCAGGATTAAAAACGTCAATAGAACAAATTCGCACGACAAATGCTGGGGTGTAGGGTTCATATCTCACACTCGTTCTCTCAAATATATAAAGAATATGACTCCAGATCACTTCGATCAATTTGTTTTATGGCAACTGTTGATAAATTCCGTCCTTTCTGTATTGCATACCTGAAACCTCGATTCATTCAAAAGTAGCATACAATGCAAGCAAGAGTACTGCTTGATGGATACAATTATAATTCGGCTTTGTTCATCAAAGCAGGATGTGTGATCAAAAAAAAAAGCGAAAGTTCCTGTAAGTTCAGAGTGGAAGCGTATACGATCTATGAAAATCTTTCTCTCAATTTCATAATTGGCCGCTCGAAGTATTTAAACATCAGAATTGAAATCAGAATTGTGAGCGACCAGTACAGAAGGTATTTCGTACCGATTCGAACATAGTCTGGTAATGCACTCAAGTCCAACTTAACAATTATCCACTTTTGAATAACAGAAAAGTGCAATAGATACATCGAATAGGAGATCAGGCTTATGTATGTAAATGATTTATAAACGACTCCCTTACCCGATTTCAATTCACTTAAAAACGGAAGCAATATCAGTGTAGCAAGGGAGGCAAGCGTGAAGGAAAATACACACTGATAGAGACCAAAGGCCTGCATATGGTATCGATCTAAATATTTCATTATTAGAAAAAGAATGATACCAGATATAAATAATTGGTTTCTATATTTTACCCATATTTGTTTATGATAGTAAAAGATGTAAGCGCCGATCACTCCAAACATCAAGCTATCCAACCGCGTTAATACCTGCTGTCTAAAAATCGCATCCCAATCTTCGAAGTTATGTACCGGCATCTGGACAAATCTGTAAACCCGAATTAACGTCATCAGAACGAGAATGAATATGGATGTCCAAAGGATAGCTTTATTAGTTATCACTTTGCACATACCTACCAGGCCAAAAACAATCACTGGAATTAATAGGTAAAACCATTCTTCAACACTCAGGCTCCAGGCTTCCGGGAACCATGCCGGATGTGGCGTATATAGGTTTTGAACAAACAGAAAATATTTGTACCCTCTAAAAGGAGCAAACCCATCAATAAAGACATAAGATAAAACGAGTAAGATCACCAGAACCAGGAAATAATTCGGAAGCGTCCTGAACCAACGTCTCACCCAAAAATTAAATAAGGTCTTATATGAAGCATCCTTTTTCTCCAATACTTTGATGAGAATGCCGCCTATCAAAAACCCACTTAGTACAAAGAAAATAGCGACACCATCGAATTCAGCGTAGAAGGTCAGCCTGTTGATCTTTGGGAACAAAAGCTTCGAACCATGTCCTAACACGACAAATAAAACAGCGAGAGCTCTCAATATATCCAAGCCATAGATCCTGTTTTTTTCGAAGTCGATCCTAAAAACATTAAGCAATGTTTTCATGTAAGTTTATTTTAATCCTTTTCAGTTGTAACAATCTAAAAATCATTGTATGCTGGTAACCTATTCGTGCCAAACATCAACAGAGCAGTGACTTTTAGTTTGAAAGAACTTTTTTATACACTTCAATGTGTTGTTGAACGGTCTTTTCCCAACTGAAATCTTTTAGCCTGGCACTGCCCTTCTTTCTTAGATTATCCGCAAGCGTTTTATCGCCTAATATCCGGTTCAATTGTTCCACAAGTTGTCCTGCATTCCCATTCTCAAAATATAAGGCACCATCCGCGCCAATCTCTGGAAAACAACTTGAGTTGGCCAGCAATGCAGGACAACCACAAGAGTAAGCCTCCAATATCGGAATGCCGAAACCTTCATGTGATGAGGGATAGATAAAGCACCCTGCCCTCTTGTACATGGTTGCAAGATCGCGGTCATTACTAATGTCCTGGTACATCACTTTGTTTCTGATATTAAGCTCCGCTATTAAATTCTTCTCGTCGATTGAGAATGGCTTACCGCCGGCGCAAATAAGACTGACATCCTTCTGATTTAAAAAGCCCGCGATCGATTTCAGCAACCAGTTAAAGTTTTTATACTTTCCCCGCTTCCCGATATACAATAAATAAGTTGCAGGCAGATCTATATTGTTTTCACCTATATCATTGGGCAATGAGGAGCCATGATGTATGACACTTAGACGATCAGCAGTTAGTTCCGGGTATAAATTAAGGACGTCTTTCTTTGTATTTTCCGAGGGGCATATAATATGTGTGGCGCGTTCAATAACGTTTTTTTTATTGATTGATTCCTGGTGAACTGTCTTGAATTCTTCATCATAGTATAACTCGTAAGTCATATCATGAATTGTCGCCACAAGTGGCTTATCCTTAGGAAGAAACTTAAGGTAGGCGGGATTGTAATAAGTGGGATGATATATGTCAAAACTCCCAGATTGAATATTGTCCAACAAAAACTTCTCTTCTTTTCTTCGTATTAATTTTTCAATATATCTTTTACCGGGAAGATTCTGGCTATTCGCGATAAAATTATGGTGCGTTAACCCCAGCAAGCCAAGGTGTTTATTATTTGAGAAAAATCGATTTGGAACCACCTGGAAGTCTTTGTTTTGCTTTAGGCCGTGCATAAGTTCCGCGCAATACCTGGATACTCCACCAAATTTTTGAACCCGGAAAATCTGGCTATCGTAAAGAATCCTCATGAATGTAAATTTTGCGTGGATGCTTTTGGTTTACGCATTTCAGAAACCCAGGCTAGTTATCAATCGGTTTACTTTTTTCTGCCAAGCGAGCATTGTTGACTATCAAATTGGAACTTACTACTATCTGATCACTAAACACTTCACTGTTTTCGGCTGAAGCTCGGGTGGTACTACTCCTGATAAGCATGAATTTCTCTTTCTTTTCCAGGAACCATGATTCAACATAAGTGTATGACAGATATGAAACCAAAACAGTTCCGCCGATGGCGAGAGCAAACATGACTGCTCTTTTTAAAAGATCGCTTTCTATATAGCCCAGGTAGTCTTTTACAGTTAATGAAAGTATAAAGAGAACAATAAAATGATAGGCATAAATTCCATACGAAAGTTTTCCAAGAAAATTGCACAAGCTGTTTTCAAGTGAAACAAGTGTCTTGGGATTTGTACCCACATTCAGGATGATGATAGCATACACTACAGCGTGATAGTTTTGATCGAAGCTTGGCAAAATGGGAATATGAATCGGCTCGTGAAAAATAGACACCAGTAAGAACAACCAACAGATAGCCTGTGTAACCGGGTGATACAAGATGCTTAGTATTCTATGTTTCTTATGATATAACCATGCTGCGATGGCTCCAACCGCCATATAATCGAATGATACGAAATGCAACCATTTATGAAATTTTATACTGGATTGCACCTGTGTCGTCAAAATAAACTTCATGGCCAGGTACAGGCATAGCAAGATCAAAACTGATCGAATGATGATCCTCGAATTTTTAATAATAAAAGGCCAGAACGCGTAAAATTGCTCTTCCGCTCCTATCGACCATAACACTCCAAATACATCGGCTTTATATCCAAAATTGTGAACCAGATTTGGAACCATCAAAAAGTAGAACAGGAAGGTGACATAGATGTTTCTACTATGCCATAGCTGAGAGCTGAAGTATATAACGAGGAACGCCCCGACAAAAAGCACTATGTAATAAACGGGCCAAATTCTCAGTATCCTTCGCGTGTAAAATTTCCTGTAGCTGATTGTGCCATACTTTTCTTTTTCCTTGATCAATAGGTACGTAATCAGAAAGCCGCTTAAAACAAAAAACATCACTACGGCGTATGCTCCCATCAGTCTTTTGTAATAGTCGGTGCTCGTAAGACCAAAGCGATAGCTCCATTCATCTATATGACAAACGATCACAAGGATTGCAGCGAGGGCTCTAATTCCGTTAAGGCCAGGAAAGTAAACAGCAGATTTTGGGGTCACACGATATAAGCTTTATGGATTTAGAGAACATGGTATTGGCAGATAGCCATGAACATATTCGTCAGATCTTCTTAGGAATAGTCATACTGAATCTAACATTACACTTTCAAAACACCATTCAGTACCTGGCAGATTATTTCAATTAAGATTGGATTGTTTCGGCCTCCCATTAATTCCAGCTGCGTGCCGGTGTTCTGACCCAGTTTTAAGGTAAGACAAAGAAAATATTGTAAAGTGGAAAATGCAAATTTTCCAGGCAAAATCACCTGTAATGGGAAGGTATTAAGTTTTCCGCGACGAACGAGGATCTCAGGGAGGTGAACCTTGTGGTTTCTCAAAAAAGGATCGTATTAATGTTGAAGCCCCAGAGATGCTTCGAACTTCGGCATGACAGGACGAAGGAGGATCTCATGGTGCCTAAACTCCATGCGAGTGAAAATTATTTGGATAGTACTTTTGCAGTTTATAACTCTTGTTTTTTATTATGCCGCTAAATTTTAGGTGCAACGCCCAGCCACTAATGGGACTGAAATGGTCATCCAGTGGTACGAAATCGCAAAAAGCGCAGCGTTCGCTTTATGCGTTTGAATATCCTTGATACTCGCGATGTCTGTACTGGCTTTGCTTTTCCTTTGTTAGAGTTATATAGGCAAACCAGCCGGGAAAGTTCGATGTACTTGTTATTAAGTAATGTATTTCTGTAATCCTCGAACAGGGGTACCAGTTCTTTCCTGTTATCGAATGTATATCGGTGTTGATATCTCGCTAAGACTTCTGTTCTTTCGACGTTATAGCCACTAAAATGATAAAAGACCAACGGGTGAGAATCATTAACTATGTACTGACGATCCTTTTTCGATATCCTGCGCTCGTGAAGGTTCCAATAGGCAACATTGAATCCTGAGTGTTCAATCAGATGTACACCTTTAAAATATAAAGGCACATAATTTAACCAGATCTGATCTACAAATAAGCCTTTGGCAACATCGACAAAGCAAAGAGTCCTCATCCTTTCCTTCCACCACGAAAGGAACCTGGAAGCCTCACTATTTTTACTAATTGCGAAAAAACCGCCATTATAAAGACCTGAGTTTAGAAAGTGTCGTTCGTTTTGCTTAATTCCATCTGCAGGAAGTGGAGTGAAGAAATGTGGACTGATGATAATATTGTACCTGGAAAGTAGGTAATCTAATTCGTTCATGTTATGATAAATAAACACATCGCTATCCAGGTATATCAGAACACCGACGTTCTTAAAATGATCAAGTAAGAATTCGGCACAAAAGGGCTTTAAAGAATTGCTTAATTCAAAAATGGAATACCTGTTTACCATCTCTTCGAAAAAAGGTATGCCGATTGTTTCAATCTCGATAATTTCTATTGGTCCGAAAAATGACTTGTCGACTTTATCATGAAGCTTATCCAGTAATGCGATACAAAACTTATCTCCAGGGTGATGCGCTAAAAATGAGTCTCCAACGGTTTTGGCCTGTGCAAGGAAATTCGCTGTAGCGATGGTAAATGCCACTTTCATGAAGACAATGATAATGAATAAACACTTCGCTTGCAAAACCTCTAACAGGACTCGCAATCTACGCCCTCTGTGACATACCTCTATGGTTAGAAAAAATGCTAAAAGACACTTCGACGTTTGATCACCATTCTAAACCACAGGGACAGGAGGTGATTTCACAGAGGGTCAGGGAGGGTGCATTAAGACGGAAACTTCTCGAATTCGCATATACGAACATTATGTCTGAGATTTGCCAACTTATTTATGTCAGTTTCTAGAAATACAATCATTAACTGGGGTCTCTTTATCGCATTGTCATTCATATGGGGCAGTTCGTTCATACTAATGAAAGAAGGTTTAAAAGCCTTGACGGCTTACCAGGTTGCGGCGCTAAGAATTGGTAGCGGAGGACTTGTTTTGTTACCAGCCGCCGTCAGGCATTTAAAAGCCGTTCCCTCAAAGAAATTCGGTTACATCATCTTGTCGGGCTTGCTCGGTAGTTTTGTTCCGGCCTTTCTCTATTGCATTGCCGAAACTAACATCGATAGTTCACTGGCTGCATTCTTAAACGCTTTAACTCCGATTTCCACCATCATTATCGGTGTTTTGTTTTTTAAGAGCAAGCTTCCACTACAAAAGGTCTTCGGAGTGCTTCTTGGACTTTCAGGAATGGCATTATTATTATTAGGCAATAGAAGCGTTAATCTTGAAAACTTATCATTTTCATCATTAGTGCTTATTGCAACCGTCTGCTATTCGCTGAACGCGAATATTGTGAACCGATTTTTGGCGGACGTAGGATCAACAAAAATTGCGGCGGTATCATTTAGTGTTCTGTTGATCCCGTGCCTAATTATTCTTTTTGTGACCGGTTTCTTTCAATTGTCATTTTCACAAGCCAATACGATTCGGGCAACAGGTGCGGGAATTTTATTAGGTGTAGGAGGTACGGCAATCGCTTCGATCATATTCTTTCAGTTGCTCAAGCGGGCAGGGATCATTTTTTCTTCGCTCGTTACTTACGGAATTCCTTTTGTCGCATTGATGTGGGGAATCATCGCAGGAGAAAATATAACGCTGACGCAAATAGGTGGACTGGTAATTATTTTGATTGCTGTTTATATCGCGAATAAAAGCTGAACGCGGAAACGCTTAACTGGGAAAAGGTAAAAAGTTTGCGCTAAGCGTTACCCGCTTCGTGTTGAGCATTTGCCCCTCAAACGTTTGGCATTAACCGTTAGACGTTAGGCGTTAAGCGTTCGGCATTAAGCGTCAAACGGTCATTATCTCTTTCTCTTTTGAAGCTAGATGTTTATCGACCAGGGAAATAAATTTGTCGGTGGTTTCCTGAACTTGCTTTTCAGCATCCTTGCATACGTCCTCACTGAGGCCGTTCTTTTGCAACTTCTTTATATGTTCCATCGAATCGCGGCGAATGCTTCGGATGGCCACTTTAGAATGTTCTCCCTCAACCTGTGCTCTTTTAACCAGTTCTTTTCTTCTCTCTTCTGTCAAAGGCGGCATGAACAATCGTATCATATTGCCGTCATTTTGTGGCGTGATGCCAATGTTAGCTGCAATAATAGATCTCTCGATGGGCTGAAGCATGTTTTTCTCCCACGGTTGGATAGTCAGAGTTCGTGCATCCGCCACCGAGATATTACCTACCTGGCTGATAGGCGTGGGGGTTCCGTAATAATCTACCACGAGTCCGTCTACGATATTTGGATGGGCTTTGCCTGCACGCACTTTCACCAGCTCAACTTCCAGGTGACTAATTGCCTTATCCATGGATTCTTCAGCGTGATCAATGATCGAGTTTAAATCGTCTGCCATAACTAGGGATTAATTGCGATGTAAACCTACATCAAATCAAAAATTGAGCAAAAATCACTTTTGAATACTGGTAATACTACAGTAAAAAAGGTTAATTTTTTTGTTCCAGCACGGTGTCCTTTGTCAAAGGAACAATGTTCGCGGCCTTTATCTCAGTATTGTCAGCATCAATAGATTTTGCCACGAAAAGGCGTGGACGAGGACGTGTAAAGTACAAGGCTCCGATCACGGCAAAGAAAATACCGATTATACTAAATATGATCCAGGTTGATCCGACATCGCGAAGAAAATAGGCAACTAACACAAACAATAGGTTGGTACCAACCAATGTCATTGTGATAGCTTTATGTGAAAGACCTTTATCAAGTAACAAGTGGTGAATGTGATTTCTGTCGGGACTAAACGGAGAACGCTGATGTATGATCCGGATTCCGAAGACCCGCAACGTATCTAATAACGGAATCATCAGGATCGCGAATCCGATAGCAGGCGCAGCGTTGATCGGAAAATTGATAGCAGGCATCTGCGCTACATTAATGAACTTAATTATAAGAATCGCATGTATAAGCCCGATGAGCAGGGATCCCGTATCGCCCATGAAAATTTTAGCTGGCTGAAAATTAAATATGAGAAAGGCGGCAAGACTTCCCGCCAAAGAAAACGCGAGTATAGAATATGCAGGAAGATTTACCTGTAAGAAATAAAAGCCAAGTAACGTTGAAGCCATAAAGCCAAGGCTACCGGCCAATCCATCAATACCATCAATCAGGTTAAAAGAGTTGATGATCACAATCACTGTAAAGTAAGTCAGTAGTAAACTAAACATTTCCGGCAGAGGCCCTTCAATGCCGAGAAAGCCGTGCATGCTCTTTATCTGGACACCTCCCTTATAGATGATCAGGAATGCGGCAAGAACCTGCCCGATAAACTTTTTTATCGGAGAGATCACAAGAATATCATCCTTAAGTCCAAGAAAAAATATTACGAATGCTGCCGCGAAGAAATATTGAAATTCGGCCACTGCATCAAATTGGATTGAGATAAGGCTCGCCAAAATAAAGCCTGCGTATATGCCTAATCCACCCAATGAAGGAATCGGAGTTTGATGAATTTTTCTTTCATCTGGGATATCGAACAGTTTTTTTCTTTCCGCCACGGTGATTATCACAGGAATGGCTAGAAAAGTGATCGTGAATGAAATTGCGATCGATAGCAATACATCGAACATTAGCCTTGGTTTTGGTTTAAAAAACTTTTGCTACTAGTAACCAAAGTAAATTAGGCCGGCCTGCAAATTAAGGCATGTTTATCGAAATACAACCTTTTATACGGTGGTTTTCTTGCAAGGGAAGGGGTGGTCTGACAGAAAATCTGAAGAAAAGTTTAACCAACCAATCCCTTCAATTAGATTTCCTGTAGTTTTACGCCCATATTTTCAAATTATTTTTTATACTGTTATGAGTGAATTAAATGAAATAGCTACGCAGATAAGAAGGGACATCGTTCGCATGGTTCATGGTTGTGCAAGTGGACACCCCGGCGGATCTCTCGGTTGTACAGAATATTTCACAGCATTGTACTTTAAGATAATGAAACATGATCCGGTTTTCAATATGGATGGAAAGAACGAGGATTTGTTTTTTCTTTCCAATGGTCATATTTCACCCGTTTTTTACTCAACACTAGCAAGAGCCGGATATTTTGATAAGAAGGAATTATCGACTTTCAGAAAGATTGACTCCCGTCTTCAGGGTCATCCTACGACACATGAACATCTCCCTGGAATACGGGTGGCTTCAGGTTCGCTGGGACAGGGTATGAGTGTTGCCATTGGCGCGGCCCTTACCAAGAAATTGAATGGTGATCCGGGTATTGTTTACTCGTTGCATGGCGACGGCGAACTAGATGAAGGACAGAACTGGGAAGCCGCGATGTTTGCTGCTCATAAAAAAGTGGATAATCTTATCTCAACTGTTGATTGGAATGGTCAGCAAATCGACGGACCAACCATAAAAGTAATGGACCTGGGAGACCTCCACGCAAAATTCCTGGCCTTTGGATGGGAAGTCATCATCCTGGAAAAAGGAAATGATATGGATGAAGTTGTGGCTACGTTAAACAAGGCGAAAACATTTATCGGCAAAGGAAAACCGATCATGATCTTAATGAAGACTGTCATGGGCAAAGGCGTTGACTTCATGGAAGGCAGTCATGAATGGCATGGCATCGCCCCGAATGATGAACAACTTGCAAAAGCGTTAAACCAGCTACCTGTAACACTGGGGGACTACTAACACAACGAAATGGCCACGAATTGCAGTGTGTTCACAAAGATGATTTCCATACACAACTTAAGATATCTTGCTGCTGACTGCGCAAATTAATCCGTGCTAATCCGTGTAATGCGTGGCAGTAATTTCTCTTACGAAATCTTCTTGTACGGAATTAGACCTCTGTGTCCCTCTGTCAAGCTCTCGGTGGTACTCGGTGATTAAAATAACTCGCCCCTCGTACGGTCAGGTTAACCACAGAGGGGATGCACAGACGGAAGGCAGCATACTTTACGAATTGCCACGAAACTAATTAGTGGTAATTCGTACCATATCTTATAAATTGTATCAGAGACAGAAACAAAAATTAACTTTTTAACTCGATCGGTTGCATTGCTGCTTTACGTGAAGGGACCCATGATGCGAACCACGCGACGACAAGTACTGTTATAGCTACTAATAAAAAATCCGATGAGACCATATTTACAGGATATGAATCTATTAAAAATGTCCCTCCCTGGATAGAGATCAGGTTGAACTTTTTCTGGGCCCATCCGATAAGAAGCGCAAGGATCATTCCTCCCACAGTTCCTAAAGATGCAAGTAACAATCCCTCAGCGATAAATATCTTTTTAATTAAGTTGTTGTTCGCTCCCATGGCCTTCAATACCTGGATATCTTTTTGCTTTTCGAATATCAGCATTGTCAGCGCACCGATCATAGTAAAGGACGCTACTATAAGCATCAAGGTGAGAATCCCATAAATACCCCATTTTTCCAGGGTCATTACACTATACAAACCTTTATTCTGCTCGTAGCGGGTTTCGATGACATAGGCCGATCCAAAAACCTTTGCTACTTTCTCTTTTATATTATCTGCCTGGTCGGGATCCACTAAACCGATTTCAAGGCTACTATATTCGTTTTCCTTCATCCCAAGCATTCTTTTCATAAAATCTACATTCGTCAGGGCGTACTTATTGTCGATATCCTGTTGAATAAAAAAAGTGCCTGTAGGGGCTATGTTTTCAGCAGAAAAAGCCTGGTAAGGATCTACTACATTGACGTTTACTCCCGGCTTGAATAAATAGGCTGTGAGGGGATATACAGCGCGGTCCGACTGAACTCCTATGGCATTTTCAATTCCACTACCCAATACGATTCCTGGTTGGTCTGCCGTTCCCAGGTCAAATTTCCCACGGATGATTTTTGAAGCCACTGCCGTTACATCCTTATACTGATCATCCACCCCTTTCAAATAAACGATCGTTTGCACATCACCGTTCTGTAAAAGGGTTTTTTCCTCAACTACAAGCGAGTAATTCTTCACTCCATTTATCGCTGATGAATTTCTTAATTGCTCCGGAGTTATTGTCAACACCTTTCCCTGTGCCGGCGAAACTTTCAGATCAGCGTAAAAACTGGAGTAAAGGGATTTAACCAATCCTTCAAAACCGTTGAAGACACTCAGCACTATAATAAACGAGGCCGTAATAAACACAATTGCCACCATGCTTACCCATGCGATGATGTTAATAGCATTAGTAGATTTCTTTGCGTTGAAATATCTCCAGGCGAATTGTAAATACAAGTTTAAAGTTTAAGGTTTCACACTTCCAGAGTTCTGGAGTTCCAGAGTTCTAAAGTTTTAGAGTTTCAGGGTTCAGAGTTTTTGAATTCCAGAGTTCTAGAGTTCCAGAGTTCCACAGTTCGAGTTCAACAGTACATTTTCAAGTTACTTCACAACTACCCAACCACAAAGCACAAACTTCGAAACTTTGTACTCTGCAACTTTGGAACTCCAGAGCTCTGGAACTTTTGGAACTCCAGAACTTCGAAACCCTAAACTTCGGGATCCCCCGGCTTTTCCTCCTGTATCTTTTTTAACAGGTTCTCGATTTTGAATGCATGTTCTAAGGTGTCGTCAATATAAAATTGTAGTTCGGGCATGCGTCGGAGTTGCTTGCCTACTCTGGCCGCGAGTTCTTTTTTTATTTCCCATTTGCGATCTTCTATTTTCTTAAGCATCCCTTTTGGATCTTTTACCTGAAACAGGCTAAGGTAAACTCTCACTTCGAGGAGATCAGGTGTGATCTTCACGGAAGAAATTGAGATCATTCCACCATCTATTATGTTTAATCCAAGTCGTTGAAAAATTGTACTTAACTCTTCTAACAATAACCCGCTGATTTGCTTTTGCCTTTTTCCTTCTTGCATCATGGTACAGTTAAGGAAACAAATTTAAGTCAATTGTCTGAGTCGGGAGTGCACAGCCAGGAGTCGCAAGTCAGTAGTAAGAAAGGCACGGCATCGCCATCTTTTTTCTAACGAACTTTTAACAACGAAAAAATGACTCCCGACTCCTGGCTCCAGGCTCCCGACTCAAATATTGTTCTTTTTCGTGTAGGTTTGCCCCTTCGTTAGATTTTAAACCATGAAGAGATTTGCCAGAATAGTGTCGTACCTGAAAGATTATAAAGGAAAACTGGTGCTGTATATACTATGTACATTACTTGCAACGCTATTTTCTCTATTCGCACTTGGATTTCTTAGTCCTTTCATGGAAGTAATATTTAAGGATGGCACATCCAAAGGAGCAGCACCGATTGAGAGCAATTCGGTTACTTCTGTGCTTAAAACGTATCTAAATGACCAGGTACACTCTTATGGGAAAGTGTATGTCCTTGGGCTGATATGCGTTCTTATTGTCATCTCCACATTGTTAAAAAACCTATTCTTGTACATTTCTTACTATATATCCTCGCCCATACGAAGCGCTATCATTACGAGAATGCGCGCGGAACTGTACAATAAAATTCTTTCACTTCCTATTGGCTATTTCACCGAGCAGCGAAAAGGCGATATCATCAGCCGAATGACCAATGACGTAACGGAAGTTGAGGTTTCAATTGTTAGCACTCTTGAGGGATTGATAAAAGATCCTTTAACCGTTGTTGGTTACCTGCTTTTCCTGGTGTATTTGAGTCCAACCCTCTCGGTGTTTCTTCTTGTTTTGTTACCCCTGACCGGTGTAATCATTGGCCGGATTAGTCGTAACCTCAAGAAACAATCTCAATCTGCTGCCATGCTACTCGGAGATAGTCTTTCAATACTAGATGAAACCTTAGCGGGATTGCGCGTAATCAAAGCATTTATTGCAGAAAAAATTCTTAGGCAAAAATTTGTTTCGATCAACGAGGACCTTTTCCATGTTCGCAGGAAAATGCATGCTCGCCGTGACCTTGCTTCCCCTTTAACCGAATTGCTAGGCGTGATTGTGCTAAGCATCATACTTTATTTCGGAGGCCGCCTGGCGCTGGCTCAGAACGGTGGATTAGCCGCCGGAGATCTCATCACTTATATCGCTGTGTTTGCAATGATCATTAATCCGGCAAAGAATCTTTCAACCGCATTTTTTAATATTCAGCGTGGTTCTGCAGCTATTCAAAGAATTGAAGACATTCTGCAGGCGCCGGTTACAATTGAAGACGCGGCGAAAGGTAAAGACCTTCTATCCTTCGAAAACAGCATCGAATTCAAAAATGTCTCTTTCGCATACGACGGCATCACTGTTCTTGATAATATCAATCTCAGTATTGAGAAAGGAAAGATGGTTGCCCTGGTGGGCTCCTCGGGCGCTGGCAAATCTACACTTGCTGACCTTGTTCCGCGGTTTCATGACATCACAGGCGGAGAACTTTTGATTGATGGTATTAATATTAAGGAGTATTCTTTGAAGTCAGTTAGAGAACAGATGGGTATCGTAACTCAGGAACCTATTTTATTTAATGATACGATCGCGAACAATATCGCGCTGGGAAGCCCTGCTGCCAATATAGCAGAAATTGAACATGCAGCAATTGTTGCAAATGCACACCAATTCATCATGCAAAAGGATGAAAATTATCAAACGAATATTGGTGACCGTGGTAATAAACTAAGCGGTGGCGAAAAGCAAAGACTTACAATCGCAAGAGCGGTTTTAAAAAATCCGCCCATTCTAATTCTCGACGAAGCGACTTCCTCATTAGATACCGAGAGTGAACGACTGGTTCAGGATGCAATCAATAAGATGATGCAGAACCGCACGAGCATCGTGATCGCGCATCGCCTAAGTACCGTTCGTCATGCCGACGAGATTATCGTTTTACAGAAAGGAAAAATAGTAGAAAGAGGCACACATGACGAATTAATCCAAAAAGAAGGTTTCTACAAGCGTCTGGTAAATATGCAGGAGGTTAAATGAGCGATGAGGATATCAAGGCAATGAGCCGATATGAGGTCAATGAGCCGATTAGCCGATTAAGCCGCTGGATGAGGCAATAAGCCGATGCCGTAAAATGGCTGATTGGCTTATCATCACATCATTCACACTGGCTTATTATTTATTCATCATTTGTTTCGCCTCGATACTGAGTGTGGCATGAGGAACAGCA
Organism: Flavitalea sp.; assembly: GCA_036742645.1. Lineage (GTDB taxonomy): Bacteria > Bacteroidota > Bacteroidia > Chitinophagales > Chitinophagaceae > Flavitalea. Next base: position 6,279 of record DAINQQ010000019.1, on the reverse strand, counting down.
CGCAGACGGGCCTTATCGATCAACTTACCGGTAACCCGGCAAATACCATAGGTCTTGTTTTCAATTCGCATCATCGCTTTCTCCAGGTGATCGATATAATTGATCTGACGGCTGGCCATCTGTGCCAATTGTTCTCTTTCCATACTCATGCTACCATCTTCCATGGTCATATAGCGATTCTCCGTTTCATCACCTCCCATCTCATCTTTCCTCGTTATCAAACCTTGTAAATATGTGAGCTCTTTCTTGGCCTGGTCTAATTTCTTTTGGATCAGTTCCCTAAACTCTTGTAGTTCTACGTCGCTATACCTCATAGTTGGTCCCATTTGTATTTGGTCTGGTTGATCTAATACTGATTTCGTGAATTCTGGCTCATACTTCCGAACGGTTTTAGTTCTTAGTTCGGGAATCACCACCTTCACTGGTTTGGCAGGTGGCGCTGGTTTTTTCGGTTGTGGCAACGTTACTAAATTTGGCTTCTTCGTCTCAACCGGTCTTATCTCTGCCTTTTTTTCGTCTTTTGCCACTACCACCGGGTGTTTTACTTCCGGTTTCTTTATGTCTTGTTTCTTCAATTCGGGTTTTTTGTGTGAAACGGGTGGGTGGTTATGCTTCGCAGGAACTGATTTCCTTGCAACAGGTTTCGCTGACTTAGCAACTGGTTTGGCCGCCTTTTTGGCAACTGGTTTCTTTGCAACAGGCTTTGCAGATTTTTTAGGGGCGGATTTAGCAAGCTTTGAGGCAGGACGGGCAGCTTTGGCAGGCGCCTTTTTTACTGGTGCCGCTTTTTTATGGGAGCTTGCTTTTTTTACTGGCTTTGCCGTTTTCTTGTTGGAGGCCATACTGTTAAGTTTTTTTTGAAACAAAAACTTTTAAGGGAATATCGTTCACTTCTATTTCGGTGCCGTTTGCCAATGCAGGGACTAATTCCAATTCGTCTGCCAAAATTTCGGCGCAAATATAGCTATTAAATCGAGCTATTGAATTTTTTAATTCATCGTTTTCCGTCACCTGCACCATTATGCGGTCAGTGAGCTCATATCCATTGTCTTTACGGATTTTCTGGATTCTGTTGACCAGCTCCCGTGCGTTTCCCTCACTCACTAATTCGGGGCTAATGGTGACATCTAGTGCAACCGTCAGTGTGTCCTTATTTGCCACCATCCACCCGGGGATATCATCGCTGCTTATCTCTACTTCATTCAGCTGCAAGGCGATAGGCTCATTGTCCACAAGGATCGAATAAGATTTTCGCTTTTCAAATAAAGCTATGTCCTCTTGCGAAAAATTTGAAAGCGCCGTGCTTACCGCCTTCATTTTGGCCCCCAGCCTTTTACCCAATGCGACGAAATTCGGTTTGATCTTCTTTTTTATGAATCCGTTTGTATTGTCCAGGTATTCAATCTCTTTAATATTCACTTCGCTTTTGATCAGATCTTCGATCTTCCCGATTTGCTCCTTCATATTCTCGTTCAATATCGGGATCAACACCTTCTGCAATGGCTGACGCACTTTAATATTGATCTTTTTTCGAAGCGACAAAACCAGCGAAGATATATCCTGAGCTAATTGCATTCTCTGTTCCAATGCTTCATCAATAACATGATATTCGACTTTGGGGAATAAAAGGTGATGGACCGACTCTTCCTGGTGACGACCTGTCACAGTATTCAGTGTGCGGTATAAAAGATCACTAAAGAACGGCGAGATAGGTGCCATTAGCGCCGATATAGTCTCGAGACATTCGTATAAAGTCTGAAAAGCGCATATTTTATCATGTTCATATTCTCCTTTCCAAAATCGGCGGCGGGATAAACGCACATACCAATTGCTTAAAGATTCGTCTACAAAATCTTCGATAGCCCGTCCAGCATGCGTCGGTTCGTAGTCATCCATATATACCTGGACCTTCTTCATTAAGGAGTTCAGCGATGAAAGAATCCACCGGTCGATCTCGGATCGTTGGTCCAATGGAATATACGCTTCTCTGAAGGCGAAACCGTCCACATTTGCATACAGGGCGAAGAACTGGTAAGTATTATATAGTGTTCCAAAAAACTTGCGCTGCACTTCGCGTATGCCGTCGAGATCGAACTTCAAGCTGTCCCAGGCCGACGCATTTGTAATCAAATACCAGCGTGTTGCGTCGGCTCCAAACTGATCGATGGTTCTGAAGGGATCAACTACATTTCCAACACGCTTGCTCATTTTATTTCCATTCTTGTCAAGCACCAGGCCGTTTGATACGCAGGTTTTGTAAGCAACCGAATCAAACAGTAAACTCGAAATTGCATGTAGAGTATAAAACCACCCCCTGGTTTGGTCAACTCCTTCACAAATAAAGTCTGCGGGGTAGTTTTGATCAAAGGGTGCGTTGAAGGGATGCGGATCGCCTGCTTTCAGCTTAGCATGATCGAGTCCCCACTGAGCATAAGGCATCGCGCCGCTATCGAACCATACATCGATAAGATCTGGCACTCGGTGCATGGGTTTACCTGATTCGCTTACCAATACGATCTCATCTATGTAAGGCTTATGAAGATCCAGGACCTGGTCGTGCAGGTAGTTTTTATTAGCCTGGCCGCCGAGAATCTCTGTCGCTTTTTTGATTTCTTCAGTTAGTTCGCTAATTGATCCAACACATTTTACTTCTTCTCCGTCGGCTGTCTTCCAGATCGGCAATGGCGTTCCCCAGTAACGGCTGCGACTCAAATTCCAATCCACCATATTTTCAAGCCAATTGCCAAACCTGCCTTCACCGGTTGACCTGGGCTTCCAGTTGATGGTGTTATTTAAATTTACCATCCGGTCCTTCGCAGCGGTAGTCTTTATAAACCAGGCATCCAGAGGATAATATAGAACCGGTTTATCTGTGCGCCAGCAATGCGGATAGCTATGTTCGTACTTTTCTATCTTAAAAGCCCGGTTCTCTTTTTTGAGTTTTACGCAGATGTCTACGTTCACATCTACATAATCCTTTTCGTCCTTATAGTTTTTTACGAACCGGTTACTAAATTCACCAAGGCCTTCTACAAATTTTCCTTCACGATCAACCATTACCAGGATACCGATGCCATACTTCTTTCCAATCCGAAAGTCATCAGCGCCAAAAGCCGGTGCTGTGTGTACAATTCCGGTTCCATCCTCGGTGGTGACGAAATCCCCAACGAGCACCCTGAAGGGATCTCCTCCCGACTTTTCAGGACTATTTGCCTCGAAGGCCAGAAGCTGTTCGTACCGGCACTCTTCCAGTTGGGACCCCTTGAAGTTTGTGAGGATTCTCCAGGGCAGGATCTTATCTCCTTCTTTATATGAGTCTGGGTCACTGTTTTCACCTTCTGGTTTGAAATATTTACTTACCAACTTCTCAGCAAGAACCACATTAATAGACAGGTGGGTGTACGGATTGAAAGTTTTGACCAGGACATAATCAATATTCGCACCGACGGTTAGGCCGAGGTTGGATGGCAGTGTCCATGGAGTTGTTGTCCAGGCAAGGAAGAATATCTGGTCGTCGCCAGCTGTATCAAACAGGAAAGCTGATCTTTGGTCCTTAACCGTCTTGAACATAGCTACCGCAGAAGTATCCTTTACATCCTTGTAAGTTCCGGGTTGATTCAGTTCATGAGAGCTCAAACCAGTTCCCGCAGCGGGTGAATAAGGCTGTATACTTACACTCTCGTACAACAGCCCCTTTTTGTAAAATTCCTTTAATATCCACCAAAGCGTTTCGATGTATTTGTTGTCGAATGTTATATAAGGATTATGAAGATCAACCCAATATCCCATTTTTGTGGTGAGGTCATCCCACTTGTCTTTGTATTTCAGGACTTCTTTCCGGCATGTTTCATTGTATTCGGCGATAGATATTTTCTTACCGATATCTTCTTTGGTGATTCCCAGCATTTTTTCAACACCCAATTCGACCGGCAGGCCATGCGTGTCCCAACCGCCTTTTCTGTTCACCTGGAATCCCTGCATAGTCTTGTACCTGCACACAAGATCTTTTAACGTACGGCTGATAACATGATGAATACCAGGCATACCGTTGGCGCTGGGAGGCCCTTCGTAAAATACAAAGGGAGTGGCAGCCTCCCGCAGGCTAATGCTCTTTTCAAAGGCATTTTCCCGGTTCCAAATCTCCAATACCTCCTTTTCAATAGAAGGAAGGTTCAATTGTTGAAATTCACGATACTTGACACTCATAAAATATTACTGGAAAAGTCGGCAAATGTACAGAAAAGTCAAAGGATGTTGGTAAGATCGGCTTGAATTATCTGATTCCCAAAGCAACCGGAAATTTGTTCAATGAAGTATGCATCTGGCTTTAGAATGCGCATCTACGTGTAATTACGTAGATGAGGAGAGGTTTGGGATGGCATTCCATCTTTCGTATCCCCTGGTTGCAAAAAGATAACAGACTTGGCTATTCGTATTAATCGTTAAAATTTGCCTTCTACTGAACGATATAGATGAGTTTTCCACAAAAAAATGCTTTTGGCATAATTTGTGGTTTTAGAAAGGGCAGTTGGAAACTTACGAACAAAGCGCTCAAACCGTCGAACTTCGTAAAACTAACACGAAAATTACGTCCAGTTTCTTTACTTATTAGATATTTCAACCTCATTATAAAATCTTTTCTACGGTTTAGGGTTTAGGGGTTAAAAAGGGGAGTATTCCTACTCCCCTTTCCTTTTTAAAAAGAAAAGATTTCAATGGACTCCGTTACCAACCCGTTTTTAATCTCTGATATCGGCCTTTGAATTACCAGTGAGGGACTTTTTTAAATAAATTCCCGTTGCAGAAAAGGTTTCAGATCCATCATCAGTGAAAATCTTGTGAATGTAATGTTTATGAAGAACGCTATGTAAAGACCGATTCCATCTAGAAAAACTATTAATTTACCCTAGATAAAAACCTCCTGCAAAGGAGGTTTTTTTATTTAAGCGATCATATGTCTGTCAAGAATCAGGCATGCAATAAAAGCTCACAAGGTTTGAGACCAGTATGCTTTTTAAATGCCGTAGAAAAATGCGAAATGGATGAGTATCCCAGCATGATTGAAACTTCAGTTACAGTTAGTCCCTTCTCATATAATAGATACCTGGCATGTTCCATGCGCTGACTTTGATAAAAGTCGAAAATGGTGGTACCGAACAATTCTTTAAAACCTTTTTTAAGGTAACACTCATTGATAGCTACTTTACGGCTCAATTCCTTGATAGTAATAGGCTCACCGATATGTTGTAGCAGCACCTCCCTTGCCCTGACAATCTTTTCCCGATCGGCTTCGTTTGCAAGGAACTTGCATTGGAAGGTATCAATGTCCTTGTCTCCCACCATGCATTCCAGCGTGTATAGCAACAGCATCTGGGTCTGAGCATTAATATAAATGTTTTCCAGGCTATCTGTGTAAGTATGGTTCAACAATGCCTCCAACACCATCCTCGTCTTCGAGCAGAGGGAGAATATTTTAGAAAAAGATGATTGATGTGAGAACCGGAGAATATCGTTTGTCAAGGTATCATTCTGTTTTCCGGGTTTAACAAACTGTGACAAGTGAATGGTGGAGAAACGGAAACTTAAAACGTCAATGCTTTCTATACGCTCAACACACCTTTTTGATGCATTGAACTTACAAAGGTCGCATTCAACCTGCTTTTGTTTGCAGTACACGTTTCCAGATACGCAAAAACGCAATTCAAGGTAGTTATCCTTTGGATCTTCCTTCCTGTAACTATACACGATCATCCCTGTATCATCCATATTCCACTGTGGATGCTTGCGGTAACGATTAATTACATATTGCACCGAGCCGGGAATTTGCTGCTCCCTCTCCTGCAACATCTCCAACTGATTTTGCATCAACGGTTGTTTATAGGCAACCGATAATATATCCGGGGGTTGAAACATAGTAGATCGCAAATTTACAGGTGAAACTTTGATTTACCTAACCGAAGAAGGTTAAGGTTTTAAAGTTCAGATTGTTGGTGGTTTGCCGTTTTAGGTTTGTGGTTTTTTTCTGAGAGGACATTGGCTGACAACCACCAGCTACAAACAATCAACCACGAACCCTTAGTCGAAACTCTGATTACTCACACTCGCCATCTTAACGATTCGGTCGAATTGTTCGGGGGTTAGGTCGTTATAGAAGAAATAAACGGGATCGAGCGGGCGCCCGTTTTTGTGCACTTCATAATGGCAGTGAGGGCCGGTTGATTTGCCGGTACTTCCTACATAACCAATGATCTCGCCGCGTTTAACGCGCTGTCCTGCCTT
>DAINQQ010000018.1:0-41732 GCA_036742645.1 Flavitalea sp. | reverse complement strand
TCTTTGCGCGGTTTTTTTGACTATACTCATAAGTCACTTCCAAATAGTTTAGTTTACATTTTTATCTTTTCTTTGCCATTCAACAGAGTAAAATGAATCCTGAAGTTGGAATAATCATGGGCAGTGATAGCGACCTGAATATCATGCAGGCTGCCGCTGACATACTAAAAGAATTTGGGATTCCATTTGAACTGACTGTTGTTTCTGCCCATAGAACACCTTCGCGCATGGTTGAATATGCAAGAACAGCCAGGCACCGTGGCTTAAAAGTTATTATAGCGGGGGCAGGAGGCGCAGCGCACTTACCGGGGATGATTGCTTCAATCACTTCTGTCCCCGTTATTGGCGTCCCGATAAAATCTTCCAACTCAATCGACGGCTGGGACTCCGTTTTATCGATCCTTCAAATGCCAAATGGCATTCCCGTTGCTACAGTTGCACTTAATGGCGCGAAAAATGCAGGGATACTTGCAGCAACTATAATCGGTGCTTTTGAGAAAAATATTGGGGAAAAGGTCATCGCATACAAAGAAAACCTTGAGGCTGAAGTTTTGACAAAAGTGGAAAAGTTGAAACAGGGTGGTTGGACAAACTCCTTCGATGAAGGCAAATCATAGATTTAATTTATATAGTTTCACACCACGATATGAAAATTAAGCTTCTGGATTTTAAAGAAAATACCGAATACCCTTCCGGTTCGGGTATAGAATATTTCGATGGCCAGGTATATCTGGCAGGCGATGATGCCGCTGATATTCTGATCATGGATAAAAAATGGCGAGAGCTGGGCAGAATAAAAATTTTCCAAAACTTCGACGACCGTATACCGAAAGATGTGAAATCAGACCTGGAGGCCACTACAGTTGTCTTTATAGATGAAGTGCCGCACCTTCTGATCCTTGGATCCGGATCAAGAGAGCAACATCGGAATAAAGCGATTTTGGTAAACCTGCACAGCAACAATTTCACAGAGTACAACATTGAAGTTTTCTACAATCGCCTGAAAGAATCAGGCATTCATGACCTTAACATCGAATCCGCGGCCGTTGTTGAAGATCTGTTGATCCTGGGCAACCGTGGCAATAAAAAGAATGAGGCGAATCATATCATTATTACTCAACCTGATTTCTGGAATCATCCCGAAAATGCCGAGATCCGCATCATACCAATCGAACTGGAAGATGACTTTGCTGAACTATCCGGCCTCACATATTCCGAAAAAAATGATACGCTTCTCTTCACCGCTTCCAAAGAAGATCGCGATAATTCTTACGATGACGGAAAGATCGGCGAAAGTTATTTTGGGGTAATCGAGAATGCTTACCGCAAATTATACAGGAAAAAAGTCAAGGTAAATGAACAGGTAATGCTTTCTGAGATATACGAGGAATTTAAGGGGCACAAAGTAGAGTCGGTCTGTATTCAATCCGATAAAACAGGGCGTCTGAAACTTCATCTTGTGGCTGACAATGATAAAGGCGGCAGTGTCTTATTCAAAGTACTTGCACGGTTGTAGTTTGTTAACCGTTCTCTGTGAGTATCACGAATTCCTGCTCCAGCGTGGGCGAATTTTCGAAAACCCGGTAAAAAAAAGCTTTCCCCCACTTGGCATAATACGGCATAAAATTATCAGTACGTTCCTGGAGATTGTTCTGAGGAAATAGAGCAGCTTTTATATTTACTATTTGCCGGTTCTGATCATCGAATTTCTTTTTCTCAGCTCTGAGTAATTTCTTTTCGAGATCCAAAAGCGATTTTAAAGCTCTGGTCTGTAACGCTGATACATGCGTAATCAAAGTTTCATCTATACTGCCGGCTATGTTTTTCAGGTGTCCATAGTATTCATCCGCATTATTCACTTCTTCAAGCAAAGTGACCTGTTGCTGCGATTCGCGCTTCACCAGCTCGCCCAGCAATACTTCCTGACTTTTAAAAGTATCAGTTTCTGTAAATCCTATTCTCGCAATTTTGTCTTTCCATTTTTTTTCGATCAGCAGAAAAGAGTTTCGCAGAACCAGCACCGGGTAAGGTACATGGTGATAATGGAACAGGTCCTTGAACTCAAGCCAGTATCCAAGCTCACCCCCGCCGCCAATAAAAGCAATATTCGGAAGAATAGTTTCCTGGTATATTCCACGCAGTATGACATTCGGGCTGAAACGCTCGGGGTAAGCGTGCAATTCTTCTCTTAGTTCCTCTTCGGAAAAACTAATATCTGTATTCACTACGTTCCAGCGCTCCCCCTCCTTCTCAAATCTCTCTCGAATATTATCTCTTAGATAAAAAAGATTAATCTCTCGTGGGTTTGCCTGTACCTTATAATTTTCAGAAAGCGCCTGGATACTTTCTTCAACGATCGAAGAGGACTTTTGCTCAAAAAGATCTTCCTCAAAAACCGGTATCATCAATTTTTTCAACGCGGGGTTATCTGGTAGCAGCACCACCAATCCATATTCCGCAAATAAAGAGTGCACAAGTTTTAGTGTCGCCGTAGCTATATCAATACTCTTCAGATAACAATCTTTCAAAAGCGACACCAGTTCTGTTCCGTATTGAAGAACAGAAAGCTCTCCTTCGATACGGTAGATGAGTTTTTCCAGTCCCTTTGTATTCATTCTCCCTACAGCGCCGGTTTGTTTGGTGTCCCACGCAATCTGTTCACCATTTAACCAGATCTTTCCCAATTCGTCGAGATCAGCATCCTCGCTGCCCATGTAATACACAGGAACGAACTGGTATTCGGGCATGGCTGTTTTACATTCGCGCGCCACCTTTATGGCGTGCAATATCTTGTATACAAAAAAAAGGTTGCCGGTAAAAATGCAGGGCTGATGTGCGGTACAAATAGTAAACGTGCGATCGTCTGCAAGTTTTTCGATATTCTGTTGAACAAGATCATGCAAGGGTAATTGTGAATATTGGTGTTTTAATTCCTGGACCAATAACGCTCTATTTCCTGCATATTGCTGACGGGCTGCTATCGAAGCCTTGAGCCCGTCCATCGTCACCGGATATTTGTAAAAGGATTGTAGGGCCGGAGCCCGATTAATGTAATCAACAACGATTTTTGAAAAGTAGCCTGTTTGTCCGTAAGGTAAGTTAGTAGAAGTACACTCCATAAAAAGTAAAAATATAAACTCCCGGCTTGCCTGATTGTTCCGGCCTTAAATTTAACGTTCTCTTTCCTTTAAATCGAAGATATGAGAAATAGGGCTACGAGATAAGGAAGCGTTCTTTGTGCCTGGCTGAATGATTTAATTAAAGAGATACGGAGCAGGGTGGTCCACCTATATGATCAACGGTCGTCCGGTGGAGTCAACGTCCTTAGTGAAATTCCTTCTCTCTTTTCAACTCTCATTCTTTCCAGCTCTCGTTGCGCCCCTCTTTTTCAATTAGCCCCAAAATAAAAGGCCGGCTGTTACTCACAGCAGGCCCCTATAAAAGATTAATGAGATGCTTAATTGGTGCTTGTAATCGATTTGATCACTTCAATTTCTTTTGGATCGTACGGCGTGCCGTCCTTTCGGAATATGTCATGGAACCAGACCGTGGGCTCCGGCGTTCCCTCCTGCGACCCCCAGGGGAAGATAGTATTTGTTTTACCTGCCACCAGGCCCCAGTTTATGGCGCCGACATTATATTTTTTGAATATTGGTAAATGCGTTTCGAAGAAACTTTCAGAGGTACGAGCCATGTACTCTGTACAGATGACAGGTCTTTTGAGTTGCTGCAGGTATTGAATTTCAGCCTCGAGGTTCGCGGCATCTTTATAATTATGAAAGGTGATAATGTCTGAATGTTTGTGCTTGAAATCATTCAGGGATTTTAATTCGCCGTTCCAGCTCGCAGCCGTTAAAGGTTGCGAAGGGCGCACTTCCCATGCCCATTTAAATACTTCCTGCAGTAAATGCATGGACTGATCTCCCAGACCTTCATTACCAGGTTCATTGTACAGATCCCAGATAATTACCCGCTGATCGTTTTTAAAAGTGGTAAGGATATCCTTGGTGTAAGCTTCAAGATGTTCCCAACCAATCTTATCGATGATTCTTTTGCGGCCAGGACTTGCTACCCATCCGGAATTATGAACGCCTGGTTTAGGCTGAGGTTGCCGGCCTGGCAAACAGTCATGATTCCAGCAATCATCAAACAACACCAGCATCGTTTTAATATTATACTCAGAGGTGATGCTTAAAAAAGTATCGACACGATTTTTGAATCCGGTAGCATCGGTTTCCCATAGTAGATTATGTAGATAAACCCTGATGACGTTGAAACCAAGTCCATGCGCAAGTTCGAGTTCGTGGCGGATAGTTGGAATATCGAATGTGTCAGCCTGCCACATTTCTAATTGATTAATGGCGGTACTGGGAGCAAAGTTGCATCCTACCAGCCAAGGTTGCCGTTTATGCCATTCCCAGGCTTTTTTTGAAGTCCACTGTTGAGATTTCATGTTAACAGAATTCGTGATAGTAGTTTGTGACATAGGAAGGAAATTTTGGTTAGGCTTTACAGGGTGTTTATTTGTTTTGTGTTTTCGTTTGTTTGTTTGAAACAACATTGCCATTTCGTATCCAACGGTTCACGGTAAACCCTGACGATGTTCTGCTGGCAAATTTGTTTAGGGGTGTTATAAGCGTTACAAATCGCTTTTTATTGTTCGTTATAGTTGTTGTTACTGTCCACATTTTACGCGGATATATATTTTCATTTGACTAATTCCTTTAAAAAGGTATAACCGGAGACTAGTTAAAAAAATCGTAATGTCCTTGCAAGATTCTTCGAGGGAAAGTTGTTGGCTGACACTATTTAGCGGTTTTGTATAAGATTTCGTGTTATATGCGGTGGCATACCTGATAGTAGTATAAGGAGGTGTTTTGAGTACCCTGGCCCGGATTGAAACCGGCAAAAAAGGCAAAAAGGCTATACTGACCCTTTTCATATTACATAGGACGGACGACATATAATCAACGATAACTACTCTTAATATATTTTATAAAAAAAAATTAAAGTCAATCGATGATATCATATCTGTGCCGGCCCATCTAAATTCTTATCTAACCAATTGATGATGCAATAACATCGTTTACACGATGCGCTGGATCTTTGATTTTATTGTTACAAAGAATATTAAGGATTTTCATGTATCATTTTTATAGATTCTTATTTAAGATACTACGCATCTAAAACGGCTTAACGAACAGAAAATTTATAGATGGTTATTTCATGATACTTCTCACCAGGCTTTAATACCGTAGTTGGGAAACTAGGCTGATTGGGTGAGTCCGGGAAGTGCTGTGTTTCGAGACATAGACCTGCATGCTTGATATGTTTCCTTCCACCTTTGCCGGTAAGCGAACCATTTAAAAAATTACCGGTATAAAACTGAATCCCGGGCTGTGTAGTAAATACCTCCATGAACCTTCCACTTTCCTCGTGGTATAATGTTCCTGCTAAGCTAAGACTATCGCCTTTCTTATTCAATACCCAATTGTGGTCATAGCCACCGGCCACCTTAGCAATATCTGTACCGATGGTCGTTGGTTTTGTAAAATCCATCGCCGTTCCTTTTACTGCCGGAAGCTCGCCAGTCGGAATCAATGTTGCATCCACCGTGGTGTACCTGTCGGCATCAAGCATCAGTTTGTGACCGAGGATGGTTGAGTCTTTGCCAGCGGATAAATTAAAGTAGCTATGGTTTGTTAGATTTACCACAGTCGCTTTATCGGTTTCGGCCGTATAGTCAATTTTTAATTCATTAGCCGCGGTCAATGTGTACACAACCTGCGCCTTCAATGTTCCTGGGTATCCTTCTTCTCCATCCTTGCTTGTGTAACTTAATAAAAGGCTGCTGTCGCCGTGTTGCTGCGAGGCCCATATAGCTTTGTCGAATCCCCTCAAACCGCCATGGAGGGAGTTGCCATTATTATTTTTCGCCAGCTCATAGACTTTGCCATCGAGAGTAAATCTTCCCTTGGCAATGCGGTTAGCATACCGACCGACAATGCATCCCATAAACGGATTGCCCTGTTGCAGATACCCTGCCAGTGAATCAAATCCAAGTACAACATCCTCTTTGACTCCCGACTTGTCGGGCACAATGACGTTGGTAACATAGCCGCCATAATTTATAATCTTAACAACCATGCCACTTTGATTGGTCAATGTATATTGCTTCACGTCCTGGTTATCGACAGTTCCATAGGATTGTACATTTTGCGAAGAATCATTTTGTGTGTCCACAGTATCAGATTTGATTTCAGAATTTTTAGGAGAGCTCTCACAAGATATTAGGGCAACGGCGATAAAAACAGCAAGAATCAGCTTGTTAGATTTTGTATACATATGATGAAAAATTATCAGCCAGATTTAAGAATGAAAAGTCGAGTTGATCGCATTTCAACTATTGCCAGTATAAATGTAGTATGGAGAATGAATCGGAAATTGCCTTCTACAGGATATTTATTAACGGCTTCTACACATTCATTTTGGTGAGAGAAATTACTTTCGATAGCGATGTAGATTTTTTTTACATTTCGGTAGCTTCATGTCTTCGTGGTCTTTGTGCCTTCTGGTGTGTTCTTTATGAACCCACTATTATTCATTCAGAGGGACTCACACAGAATACCGCGGACCGAAGAAATGCAGGATGTGACCAGAAATCTATTTTCTGATTTAAATCATATCGATAGTCGTACTTCTTGACGGGAAGAGTACCAGATTTTCTTGGTAAATATTAGAATCATGCTTGCAAACCTGGTTTGGCGGTCAAAGGAATATCCATCTTTAGAAAATTGTATGGCGATGATCACCAGTGCCGGTTCCGAAATTTCTTCTGTGATAATCGGTGTGGCGGAACACAAAATATTCAGCATAGAATACAATCTAAAAATCAATTCGCATTGGGAAACCGAACAGGTAGAAATCAAAAGCACCATTGGAGGGTTCGTGAAATCGTTCATCTTTCAAAGTGATGGGAAGGGCAACTGGCAGCAGAACGGCCATGTCCTCGAACAATTCAAGGGATGTATTGATGTAGATATTCCTTTGACACCCTTCACAAATACCTTACCGATCAAACGGCTTAAACTGCAAAGAGGCCAGGAGCAGCTGATCAAAGTTGTGTACCTGGATTTGTTGAGCAATGAGATAAAACCAGTAACCCAGAAATACCTGAGGCTTTCGGATCTGGAATATAAATATGAAAATGTACCAAACGACTTCGAAGCGGTCATAACTGTCGATGAGTCGGGCTTTGTCGTTGATTATCCAACCCTGTTCGAAAGAATAGCTCGAAAAGATAATGGCGTGTGATAACCGAATTGATTGTGATCTCATCTGATACGGAGAAACTTCCAAACTCAGAGTGATTAACTTTTCCTCCCAACAAGGTTCATCACGTTATTTTTGTAGCTGCTTCCAATAGGTATAGATGCTTTATTTACCTCAATAGTGTTTCCGTAAATAGATTTAATATGCTCCACAGCTATAATGAAGGATTTGTGGACTCTTAAAAATTGCCTTGCGGGTAAAAACTTCTCCATATCACCCATCGTCTGATGAGTAACGAATTGGTGTTCCGGAGTATGAATTTTCAGGTAATCCTTCATGCTTTCAATGAAGACGATCTCCGAAAAGTTAATCTTAAAAAATTTACTGCCCGACTTTATGAAAAGATGATCGTACGAAGTCTGCCTGTCTTTAGCGGCGAGCGTAATTAATCTCCCGTTACTGAGTTTGTTAATCGCACGTGTAAACCGTTCCAGCGAGATAGGCTTCAGGAGATAGTCTATTACATTGAATTCATAACTTTCCAGCGCATATTCGCCGTAAGCAGTGGTAAGAATCACCAGGGGAGATTGAGGCAGTGATTTCAAAAAATTCAATCCTGTCATTCCGGGCAATTGTATATCTAGAAAGATCAGGTCGATTTCTGTTTGATCAAGAATTTCCCTTGCCTCTGCTGCGTTACTACAAACGCCCACAAGTTCAAGTTGAGGGGTATTTTGAAGATGATTTTGAATAACCTGTTGCGCAAGAATTTCATCTTCCACGATAAGGCATCTGATCACGCTGCGCCGGATTTAATGATTAATGATACGGTAAATGAATTATTGGTTAAAATTACATCGAGTGTATGAGAATCCGGGTATAAAGATTTCAAACGCTCCCTCGCATTTTTTACCCGGGTAAAGCTTTTTCTTTTTTCGTCGGTATCTGTTTGAATGATATTGAGGGCGTAGTCGCCTGGATGCAAAAGCTCCAATAGATTTTTACTGTTCCTGATTCCGGTTCCCTGTATTTTCCTGGACTGTGTTTCGATATCGATATTGGTATTGTTGATAACAGTGAGTGATATCTGGCCAGGTTCTGATTTCAGTGTGATGTAAATAAAGGACTTGTCGTATGAATTGTCGAACGCGTGTTTAAAACCATTTTCAATAAAGGAAATAAAAAGAAAGGGTTCAATCATCACACCTTCTGTTTCACCTTCCACGAGGAAGCGGATATCTGCCTTATGCCTTATTTTTTCTATCTCAAGGTAATTTTCGATAAACTCAATCTCTTTTGTCAAAGGAATTTTAGACTGGTTACAGTCTTCCACGAGGTAGCGCATGATATCAGCTAGTTTTATAACCACTTCAGGGGTCCTGTCGGATTTCTGCAGGCTCAGCGAATAAATACTGTTCAAAGTATTGAAAAGGAAATGAGGATTTAACTGGGCGCGCAGGTATCTCAATTTAAAGAAGGCATTATCCCGTTGTATATTTCTCAATTCGTCTTTTTCATCAAGCGCCTGTTTGATAAAAAAGATTGCAATGGCCATTGACATATTAATGATCACCCACACGCTTTCCCTGATAGTAGTGGCCGGATTATATGAGAAGTAGGATTGTGCAACGGGAGAAACTTCGAACTTCAGAATGATCGAATAAATGGCGAACAGGAAGGTTTGAATAATGAGAAAACAAAAGATGCTTCCTAACGCAAAGAACACATAACGTTTTTGGATGAGGAATGCCCCCATCAATCTTGAATACAAAAGGTAGGCCGGGAAAACGGCCAGGCTGACGAAGGGCAGCACCAGCCATATTCTCCAGTCAGATAAAAAAACAGTAATCCCATTTACCAGCGGGTTCATTAAAATTAGCAAAGCCCAATAGAATATTTCGATGTTGTAAATGGGCTTAATGATCCGGTCATTATCGTATTCCATAGATGAGATGTAAAAATTAGTTCATAAACGTCTTGTTTGAAAGTTCTCAAAATCTTTCAGTCATAAATCTACTAATTGCTGAACCGGCGCAAAAACCTTTCGACAAACACTGTTGAAGAATCGATAAACGCAATAATTAATCTACATTTCTCTTTTTTTTCGCCCTTCTTTTGCTTCTTCCGATTCGCGGCATCCTCTCCCACCCTTTGTCATCCGAGGAACCGGGGGATCTCATGGTGCTCGACTTCCAAGAGCTTAGCCATAGGGACAGCACGACATCTCGAAGCCCAGGAGAGGCTTCACACTCAGCATGACAGATAAAACAGTCTTGACAATTATCGCATCAGGCAACCAAAGCAATTTGTATAAAATGGATTTCGTAATTTAATAGTGCTATCCACGAATTGATCGACCGTTTACAATTGACAAAGTTCAGCCATGCCACTAAAAAATCTCATATCATTATTCACCTTTTCGTTCTTATCAGTCATCGTGTTTGCCCAGGATCACGGAACTCATTCCCAGGAAAAACACAACACAGTTACAGCTGTTGAACCGCAACCGTTGCTTGCTCAGGCAATCCGCTTAAAGGAAGCCTTATCTTTTTTAGGAAGTTCGTTATCGAAAGTGGACGAACAAAAGCTGGCTTCCCTCCAAAACCAATCCCTTACCCAGGCCAGTGTGAAGAAAGTACAGGACATACTCGATCCTTACTGCCTGGCTGTGATCAATATTAACCCCGAGTCAAGAGTTAAGGTTGTAAGAGGCCTCGCCCGGGCGAAACTCATCCAAAATGGCTGGGTGAGCTTTCTTGTGAAAGTGAACAATGAAGCGGGGGTGACAGCGCAGTTTGAAGCCGAAAGTCCAAACGCGGATGTCCCGTTATATGCCCCTTCGTTTGATCACCAGGTAGCTGAAAAAAAGAAACTCACAGCGGGACAGGTAGCTAACCGTTTTCTTGAGATGGAGATTTACCGGAACCGTCCGATGCTTCCCACCCTGTCAGGGCTAAAGCTGGAGTATGTCATTCTACAGATTTACAGCAAGGACGCCGGCCAGCGCGAAGCAGAATTAGGCTTTCATGTTGGCCAGGGAACCCAGGACATCGGTTTCCGAAACACGGTAAACATCCTTTTCAATATTGAACCTTCGGTAAAAGTCACATTGAATGTAAAGGATGATGATGGCTCTCCCACCATGGCGTCCTTGCTTATTACTGATGGCATCGAGCGTGTTCTCGATGATAGCATTCTTACAATACGAAATGCTGACGCCCGGACGGGTGCGGCACAACGGGAATGGCTACCCGTTTTCTCAGGGTTTAAGGGTTACAAGGTTCCCTCAGCCCTTGTAGGAATATATCCATTGCCTTCGCGACGTGTTGCGGCTTATGATGAATACCCGGATTTTTTCTTTCAGCCACAGATATATCGGTCTACCGGCGAGCATGTGCTCCTACCTGCCGGAAAATACAATCTAACGGTTTCACGTGGACCTGAATACATTCAACAAAAAACGGAACTGGTCGTGCCCAAAGGAGTAAAAGATTATAGTGTGGATGTTCAGTTAAAACGTTGGATAAATATGTCGAAGCTTGGTTGGTTTAGCGCCGATCATCATGTACACGCAGCAGGATGCAGTCACTATGATAGTCCGGAAGAAGGCGTGAAGCCGCGGGATATGTGGCGACAGGCCGTAGGAGAAGATCTGAACGTCTCCGCTGTCCTCGCCTGGGGCCCGAGTTGGTATCATCAGAAAACCTTCTTCACGGGGAAGGACGATCCTCTTTCAACGACAAAGAATATCATGCGAAATGATGTAGAGGTTTCTGGCTTTCCCTCATCACACGCGGGGCATATTGTCCTGTTGAGATTGAACGAGGATGACTATCCCGGTACCACAAAAGTTGAAGACTGGCCAAGCTGGACGTTGCCGGTTTTTACTTGGGCGAAATCACAAAATGCTGTAACGGGTTATGCTCATTCTGGGTGGGGACTGGAGCCCACAACACCAACAACGCGATTGCCAAATTATGTCTTGCCTAAGATGGATGGCATTGGCGCGAACGAATACATTGTGACGGTGACACAAAACGTAGTTGACTTTTATAGCGCCGGCGATACACCTGCTCATTGGGAATTGAATATGTGGTATCAGACACTTAATGCTGGTTTTACGACAAGACTCAGTGGGGAAACAGATTTTCCCTGCATTTTTGATGAGCGCGTAGGAATGGCAAGAAGTTACTTTAAACCGGAAGGAAAGCTTAGTTATGACAATTATGTGGATGCAATCAAAAAAGGGCGATCATATGTTTCTGAAGGAGGGTCACATATTATTGATTTTTCAGTGAACGGGCTGGAGGCAGGAACAAAAGATAGCAAGGTAAACGTCAGAGCAAATCAATCGGTGAAGGTAACGGCTAAGGTAGTTGCTAATCTTCCTGAACAACAAAATCAATCGGGTGCAGCTATTGCTCACCAGGCACTAAGTGAACCCCCGTACTGGCATGTCGAACGTGCACGTGTCGGCATCAATCGCAAAGTTCGTGTAGAACTCATCGTAAATGGAGAACCGGTAGATACCACAGAAATAATCGCTGATGGAAAATGGAACGATATAACATTCGACTATGTCATCACCCGCTCATCATGGGTAGCGATGAGAGTGTATACAAGTTCACACACCAACCCTGTTTTTGTTCTCGTTGACAATAAACCCATCCGCGAATTGAAAAGTGTAGAATGGTGCAGGCAGGCTGTAGATCAGTGCTGGAAAAATAAGCAGGGAAATATTCGTCCGGAGGAACGACCAGCTGCAGAAGCCGCATACAACAAGGCAAGAGCTGTGTATGATAAGATGATACTAGAGGCTTCGGGTGCGAAATAAAATCTGAACCATGATTAAAGGATTATGGGATTGCATGATCAAATAATACCAATCCTTCAATCAGGTAAATCAAGGTTCAGACAAACATCCGATCCTCAGGTGTGAAAATTTGTGAGGAAATTGCTGTAAATTGTTATAACCCTTTCTCATAATCTCACTTAACTCCCTAAACATTCCACTATGGATCGCAAATCATTTTTAAAGAACACTGCGCTCTGCGCAATGGCAGTTAGTACCTCAGGATTTATCAGGTTTAATGGCAAAAACTATGAAGGTGATTGTGAAACAACATCCGATATCCTGGGACCTTTCTACCGCCCAAACAGCCCTCTTCGAAATAACCTTGTAATTAAGGATATGCCCGGTCAGTTGGTGGAACTGACGGGAACGATCCGGCACGACGATTGTAAAACTCCATACAAAAAAGCAAAGGTGGAGCTATGGCACTGTAGTAATGACGGAGTGTACGATAATTCTTCCGAGGAATACCGGTACAGGGGCACCGTTTTCTGTGACGATCAGGGGAAGTATTCTTTCAAAACCATATTACCTCCCCCGTATGATGCAGGTGGATTTATGAGACCCGCCCATTTTCATATGATGATCACTGCAGAAGGTTATCAATCGCTGGTCACACAACTTTACTTCGCTGGCGACAAACATATTGAGAAGGATACCTGGGCGTCCACGGCTAGAGCGAAGAAAAGAATATTGGAAGTGCAAAACTTAAAGGACGGAAGTAAGAAAGTGGCGTTTGATGTAAACATGACCGCAAAACTTTCCGTTGAGCCGGCATCAATAGGCAAACTAACCGGTATGTATATAGACGAGAAAGATCAAGGCAAAAAATTCGAATTTTTTAAAAAAGATAACAGCCTTTGGGTTAGGAATCAGGTTTATGGCTTCGACCTGGAATACGTCGACAATAATAAGTTTCAACCACGCGACATGACAGAAAGCGAAATAGGATATTCATTTGAAATACTCGCTTCCGGAATGGTTAAGCTTACGTATGCCTATAGGAACGAGGGCAAAATTCAACGAGGAGTTGCAATCAAAAAATAAAAGAAAGATGATTCTTTATAAAAACGATTACTGCTTCTTAAAAGGCTTATGAAATTAATAGTCTCCATTATTATTTTATCGCTTGGACTACGAGGGACCGGCCAGCCAATCACACTGGACAACACCTGGACCGCAGGATCCCAGTTGTTATTTATCGGAGTGGAAAATAAATTGATTTTGGGGGGAAACGTTTCAACCCTGAGATCATTTCGTTCGGAGAAGTCGACACTTGAAAGACATGGCGACACATTGGTCGTAAAACCTGCACAACCAGGACCTCTTGAAATTATAATAGAGACAACCACCGGTCAAAAGATCACACACAAATTCACTGTTGGATACCTTCCTGCTTTCGGACTAATCATTACTGATGATCCTACGGATACAAAAGACGTGAGCAAAGACAAAATTCTCAAGTCTAAAAAAATGTTTTTGGTATCAAGGAGGTCCGATATCAAATTATATGAAGACTATATGATTACAGAAACTGTGCTTAATATAAGCGATAAAGTGTATCAATCATTGGGTGATGTTTTATCGCACGAAGCTAAACAGGCAATCGCTGAACTGAAAGCAGGCAGTGTGATCAAATTTGAAGAAGTAACTGCCAAAAGCAAATCAACCGGTAAAGAGCTCAAATTAAGAGGGTCTCAAAACTTCACTATATTGTAAGGACATTTTAAATAATTTGTAACAAGCTCTAACTGACTTTCATAGGATATCACTTCGAAGAAAATCCCTGGCTCATGGACAAAGCGGTATTTAAAAAAGCCTGGCCGTACCAGGAAGACAAAATGAATCTGCCCGTAGCGAATGTCGAAGCAGCAATTCCTTTTTATGAAGAAATCCTCAGATTTAAAGTTCTGTCAAGACAAACTTCCCCATTTACTTCTGCCGTATTAGGCAGGGATGACATACAGATAGCTATCGCCGAAAACGGCGGGGATCCGACCCAGGACGGGTGTTTTTTCGAAGTGGAAAATATAATTGCTGCCTTAGAAGAGATAAGAAAAAACGGCATGGAAAAAAAGGAATCAGAAATCGGTGTAGAAAATCACGGTGGGGTGCGATGGAAAGTGTTTTATCTCGTAGCGCCCGATGGGCTATGTTATTGTCTCGGCGAACCAAAGCGTTGAAAGGGCCAAACCGAAGTATATGTGATGAGGATGTTAGATGTGAAGGTTAGGACAGGAGACTGCATAAATTCGCGAAGGGTACTTCCTTTGCGACACTTTCCGTGACGTCTGGGCCCTTGAGTTTAAATCCATCTGTGTCCAGTGTGCCGACGTTACCAGCACTTAATTTACGGACATATAATCGATGCTTGCCTGGCTATATGTTGCCATTGACCATTCTTTTTTATCCACACATTGATAAATCTTCTTTTTATCGTCTGCCCGGCCTGCGGCAGGTTTTCTTTGGGAATGTATGTTTCGTAGCCCATCGTTATAACAACATCTTCCTGTATTTGTATTTTTTCGATGGTGCGGGTAAATGAGCTGTAATTGATCAGTCCTGTTTTCTGGATAAGTAACACGGCGTCCCTATTTTGTGCAACATCGTTACGTGGAGTGTTTACCATGAATTCAGGAGCCCACATTTTCTTCAAGGTATTAGTATCTCCATCAAGAATCGCCTTAACACTTTTTGCTTCAAGATCCCTGATGAGATTTTCGATATCGTTGTTACTTTGTGCTTCGAGGAAAGAAAATGAAAATAGCAGTGAACCAAGGATGAGAGTTTTTTTCATGGCCATAAGGTTTAGTACCTGAAAGTATGAAATATTTCAAAGAAGAGGATGCATGGATTCCATGTTTATACTTTAAGAAAACACGCCTTATCCATGTGAAATCAAGCACCCGGAAATTTGATGGACTAACCAGTCACGTAGAATTACAGAACGTTGAAGTGTGCGACGCAACGGTCGCCGATAGCAGCACCAATGCTGGCTACACAATCCATGTGATTGAATCGGTATTCTTTGTGTCTTTCTGTCCTTTTTCCGGCACGGTCACAGGGGTACCAAAGATAGAAAGGACAATTGAAGAAAACGATTGCTTCGATTAGCCGGGCTATCGATTACTGTTCTATCATCTTGATCATTGTTCCCTGCTCTACTCGATCACTCAGCTTCATTCCATTCAGGATTGCTAATTCTTCAAGTCGTTTCGCATCTACTTTATTATTACGCAATGCCTGTTCGAGAGTTGTGGCACTGCTAACTGTTTTGAGACGTACACGCTCCGGCTTTTTATTAAACTTTGCCGGATCGGTTAATTCCTTAAAGCTTTGTTGCGTGTTTGTAAAAAAAGATGAATAATTATTGAAGTCCGGAGTGGCGGCAACGCCCAGCAGAAGATAAATCGTTTGTCCGTATTGAATAAAATAAGAAACCGTTCTCATTGCCCGCTGTTGCTGGTCTTGTTGCTGTCTCACATCTGCAAGCATTGCAATCGCAGACAGACCATTCACATTTACATCCTTCGAATCAATTAGCTGCAGGTTATTTTGCTGAAGAAATCCGTTCGCTGCCTCCTGCAACGAATTGCCCTTCGCTAATGTGAGAATCATGAACGCCTTGCCATCCTTTGGGGCAAGTTGAACCTGAGTAGGGCTATTTTGGTAACTCCACCCTGGGGGAACCGCGAACTGGAATTTCAATACGGGATGATAAAAAACATTGTTTTCCAAATATCCCTGCTTGGGATCTTCACCATATATCAATCCTTCAATTTTTTTCAAATAAGAATTACGGTTCACCTGCGCATTGGTAAGATTTAATTTCTGTTTCCATTCCGTTGCAAGTTTTCCTACAGTTACGAATCGGTCTCCGGGATTAGGATGGGTTGATAAGAACCCCGGCAATTCTCCCTGGCCGCTTTCCGCACTTTTTCGTTCCAATGTTTGAAAAAATCCTGCCATTTCTTTTGCGTCATAACCAATTTTGGAGGAGTACTCCACTCCGAGCCTGTCTGATTCTCGTTCAGCATCGCGACTGAATTTTAATAATAAAATTCCCAGGCCTTGTGATGCAGTCTCCGCAAATTGCGCGAGATCAGGAGCAATAACTACGCCGGCCAAAATACCAATTTGTCCAAGTATACTATTTCTCTGTTGCTCTACTGAGTGTCTTGCAGCGATATGACCGATTTCGTGTCCAAGTACACCTGCAAACTCTGCTTCGTTGTTGAAATGTGCCATAATACCGCGGGTGAAATATACATAGCCGCCTGGTACAGCGAAGGCGTTTATTATATCCGAATCAACGATCCTGAACTGGTAATCCAGGCCCGGCCGGTGGGAGATGGCAGCCATTTGCTTGCCTTTCTCTGTAATGAAGTCTTGCAACGCCTTATCTTCATACAGGCCATATTGTGCAATGATCTGTGGATCGGCTTCCTTTCCCATCGCTATTTCCTGTGCTTCAGACATGAGTACAACCTGTTTTTTCCCGGTAACAGGATTCGTTGCGCATGAATTGTATAAACACATCGTTGCTACGAATGAAGAAATGATAAGGTACTTTTTCATGGTTCTGATTATTTTATAATGAAATTAATTGCAAGGGTACATGTATGAGACTCAGGATTTATTCACGAAGAATAACACGACTTTATTTTTAACAATACTGTTTGCAAAGATGATACCACCGAAAATGAAAATAGTGCGTGCAAAGAGGCCAGGACGCAACGGGAAAGTTACTTTTTGCGTCTTCGCGCCTTTGCGCGAATTTTTCTCGATATGACGCGATCAATCCTTCACCGTTTGCTCGGGATTGATACGCAACCAAAGGAGGCTGCTTAAAAACAACACGATGGCAATAAAGTATAACGGCAGGTTATAGTTACCTGTACTGTCGACAATTTTTCCAAAAGCTATTGCAAGAAAGAATGCACCGAGTTGACCGGCAAAATTCATTGCGCCTGCAACTAATCCGGCCCTGCTTCTCCCGATATCGATACAGGTAGCAAATGCAACCGGAAGTGTAAAATCTTTGAAAGCCATTCCGACTGCCAACATTATTGCGGCCGTCTCATTATCTTTCGTCAGTGCTGCGAGTAATACAATCAGGCTCGACAGGCCCATGCTCACTAAGCCAACGGCACGTCTTCCGTACTTCAATCCTTTTTTCTTAACGAGATAGTCACTTAAGAAGCCGCCTGCAAAACATCCGATCGCGCCTAATGCAAATGGCAGAGTAGCAAATAATTTCATATCCTCTTCTGAAAAATGCCGGCCTTCCTGTAGGTAAGTCGGCAACCAGGCAGAGAAAAAATAGGCGCCATACATAAAAAAATGAAACATCAACATTAGTGAAATAATGTTGCTGCTCCTGAAGAATTTCTTCCAGGGTATCCGATGATCGCCTGAACGGATTTGCTGATTGCTTTGGATCTCCTGCAATTCATTTTGAGTAACAGACCGCATCTGCGCGGGAGTATCTCTGAACCATGTGAACCAGATCCCAACCCATACAACTCCGATAAATCCCATAAAATAAAATGACGAACGCCATCCGAACGCAATCGCAATTGGTACAACGATCAATGGCGCCAGGGCGCCGCCGATTCTACCGGCAGCCCAGATAAAAGATTGTGCTCTTCCCGTCTCATATTTCGGAAACCATTTTGAAACTACAATGGAGCTATTTGGATAAGCGCCAGCCTCCCCTGCGCCAAACAAAAACCGGATGATCAGTAAACTGATCAAACCATTCGCGGCACCTGTAAGTGCCGTAAAAAACGACCACCACAACACTACTCTGCTAAGCACTTTTCGTGGTCCGAACTTATCACCCATAATTCCTGTTGGAATTTCAAATATTGCGTATGACAACGCAAAGGCTCCAAGCACCCAGCCGAATTGCTCGTTGCTCAAATCAAGATCGGCTTTGATTCTCTTACCCATGACCGAAATACAAACCCGGTCTAAGTAAACGATGATAGAAAGAAAGAATAGAAGTGTAAGAACGATGTGACGGACTTTTGCGCCGGAAGTGGGAATGTCTTTTTTAAACTCCGGAGTAATTTTCGACACAAGTCAGATTAAACATTGTTATTTTAAATTCATTTTTTTCAAAAGCATCTTGAATCTCGGGTCACCACCCTGCTGGAAGAAAGTTGAATCAGTATTCATGTAAATCATGACACCATATTTTTCATCTATCAGTTTATCCAATATCTTAAAGGCCTCATCCCCTTGCCCGAGATGACTTTTAATGATCGCTATGGCGTAAAGTTTGTCGTTGTTAATAGGAGGTGTTTGCAATTCGGAGAGTAGTTGTTTGGCCTGGTCAATTTTCCCCAGTTTCACGTATACTGCGCCCAATATGCAAAGCGTTACCGGCCTCCTGTTAGAAAGTGCAATTGCTTTATTTAAATTAGGAAGCGCCTTTTCATATTCTCTCCTTTTAAAATAAGTCATTCCTGCTGTAAAATATGCTTCAGCATAATTTGAATCGATTCCTAATGCTTTATTTACCTGGCTAAGCGATTTTTCGGTCTCATTACGGAATTGATAAATCCTGGCCAATCCTGTATTAACGCTCGGAGATCGCGGATCGAGCATATAGGCTTTATTCATTTCAGCGAGAGATTCATCAAGCCTGCCCTGTACAGCAAGAAATAAACCGTACCATTCATGCGATGTTGAATAACCCGGTTTTAATGCGATGGTTTTTTTAAATGCCTGTTCCGCACCATCCCAATCCCAGTCGATTCTGAATTTTATATAAGCAAGTGCAGCATGTGCCTCGGCCAGTGTTGGATCCAATTCGAGGGCTTTCATGACCGCTTGTTTCGACTTGGATTCTGCAACATTGCGATCGACACCGCCATAACCTGCCACGCCCATAAGGGTATAGGCATAAGCCAGCTTTGTATAGGCCAATGCAAAACCGGGATCACGGCTTATTGCGCTCTCGAAATGCGAGATTGAGGTATGAACACCCTGAGGTGTCCTTTGGTTCAGGAGACTACTACCAACTGTATACTCTTTGAGAGCCTCTGGATCCTTCGTTGCGTTTTTCTCCAATTGTTCCATTTCGGAAGGAACCAATCTTATTTTTAATTCATCGGCTACATTCTGTGCGATCTCGCTCTGAACCATGAAAATATCCTTCAAATCTTTTGTATACTCGTCCGACCAAATACGCTGCTGATTAGATGCATCGACAAGTGTAACGGTGATTCTTGCCTTTTCGGCGGTTTTTCGCACGCTTCCTTCTAGTATCGTACCCACCATCAATTCGTTTCCAATCTGAAAAATATCTTTATCGGTTATTTTTTTATACTTCATCACGGAAGTGCGGGCAATCACATTCAAGCCACCAATTTTTGCAAGCGTCGAAATTAATTCTTCAGTCATTCCGTCCGCAAAATATTCATCGTCCGGATTTGTACTAATGTTTTTAAAAGGTAGTACAGCAAGTCGATATTCAGGATGAGAGGATTTCTGGATAGGGGGTTTCTTGATACTGAGACTACTGAGAATCCAGGTTGCAATAACCACCACCGCAGCAAATCCAATTCCATAAGCAATCAACTTTTTAGGAAATGGTCTTTTCTTGGACTGTTCTTTCTGTGAAAGCCAGGGAAGGGCAATGCAGTAAATATCCATGGGCATCGCTATGTTCTTCAATCTTTCTGCACCTAACGGAATGACTGCATAAAGAACCTTATTTCTGATCTGCCGTGCAACATCTTCTGAGATACAAATTCCTCCTGGTACAGCAAGCGGTTCTAATCTTGCTGCAATATTCACTCCATCTCCATGAACATGATCTTCCGTATACACAACATCCCCAATATGCAGACCAATCCTTAGCCTTATCTGCCTGCTCTCCGCCTCATGTTTGTTACGTTCGTACAGTGCTTCCTGAATTTCGATTGCACAATTCGTTGCTTCTACTGCGCTTTGAAATTCGACAAAAAAAGAATCGCCGGCAGTTTCAATTTCGCGCCCATTGTGCTTTGGAAAAAAGGGTCGGAGAATTTTTCTGTGCTCTTCGAGCAGTTCAAGAGCGAGTGCTTCGTTTTTTTGAGTAAGTGCGCTGTAACCAACCATGTCCGTAAACATTATAGCAGATAGTCGTCGCATGCATGCAGTTGGTTAGTTTGGAATAGTGTTACACTATCAAATATATTACAATTACAGGTCGAATGTAGAGTTCCTGGAAGACCTGGAAAAAAGTTGCCACGAATAACACGAAGTAGCACGAAAAATTATTAGTGCTAATTCGTATTATTCGTGGCAACTTTTTTCCAATAAAGGAAAGTAATCACAAAACTATTTTTACACCACCACTTCTCCCTCGAGATCGTAATCGTATGCTTTTGTAATGCGTACCTGCGCAAAATCTCCAACAACCAACCTCTTCGAAGAATGAATCACGACTTCATTGTCTACTTCTACACTATCGAATTCGGTTCTTCCAAGATAGCGGCCGGCTTCTTTTTTATCGATCAATACTTTAAACTGCTTTCCGATTTTCTCCTGGTTTTTTTCATAAGAGATTTCTTGCTGAACTTCCATCACCTCCTGAGCTCTCCTTTCCTTTTCTTCCTGTGTCAAATCATCGATCAACTGATACGCTGATGTGTTTTCTTCATGTGAATAGGTAAAGATCCCTACCCTGTCAAATCGTTGTCTTTGTAAAAATATTTTCAGCTCTTCAATATCATCCAGCGTTTCACCGGGGAAGCCGGCAATTAGTGTAGTTCGAAGACAGATACCCGGAACTTTCTCACGAATCGCCTCTACCAGTTCTTCCATTTCAACTCTGGTGATCTGCCTCTTCATTGCCTTGAGCATGTTGTCTGCAGCATGTTGCAAAGGGATATCAAGATAATTGCAGATGTTTTCACGTTCCCGAATTACATCGAGAGTCTCAAGCGGAAATTTATGCGGATAAGCGTAATGAAGACGGATCCATTCTAATCCGGGTATATCACTTAGGCGTTTAAGAAGATCCGGCAACATTCTCTTCTTATACAGGTCAAGACCATAATATGTAAGTTCTTGCGCAATCAACATGATCTCCTTCACGCCCCGGCGAACGAGTCCTTCAGCTTCTTTCACCAATGATTCGATTGGTCTGCTTACATGTATGCCTCGCATTAACGGGATCGCACAAAATGCACAGGTACGGTTACAACCTTCTGCAATTTTGAGATACGCGTAGTGCTGGGGTGTAGCCAATAACCGTTCGCCCAATAATTCCGCTTTATAATCGGCCTCGAATTTCTTTAAGATGAGTGGGAGTTCCATTGTGCCGAAATACGCATCCACTTCCGGAATTTCCTGTTCAAGGTTGTTTCTGTAACGTTCACTTAAACAACCGGTCACATATACCTTGTCTAATTTTCCTTTTTTCTTTAGGTCAACCTGGTTAAGAATGGTGTTGATCGATTCTTCCTTTGCTTTGTCAATGAAACCACAAGTGTTTACTATAACAATGTTGTGATCAAGTTTTTTGTTTTCATGCACCACTGCAATATCATTGGCCAAAAGTTGCCCGCTCAGCACTTCGCTGTCGACCATGTTTTTGCTACAACCCATGGTGATGATATTCACCTTATCTTTTTTTAATTTCCCTGTTTTCATGATTTATTCTCGAGACTAAATAAGCTATCTACAAATTCGTGCTTGTCAAAAACCAGCAGGTCTTCGATCTTTTCGCCAACGCCAATAAACTTCACCGGGATTTTGAACTGATTGGCGATTGCCAAAACTACCCCGCCTTTCGCTGTACCGTCCAGCTTAGTTATCGCAAGCGCGGAGACATCTGTAGCAGCAGTAAAATGTTTCGCCTGTTCCAAAGCATTCTGGCCCGTTGAACCGTCCAATACGAGCATCACCTCATGCGGAGCTTCCGGAATATGTTTTTGAATTACTCTTTTGATCTTGCTAAGCTCTTCCATTAGGTGTACCTTATTGTGTAGCCGACCTGCTGTGTCAATGATAACTACATCAGTGCCCCTTGATACACCGCTTTGAACAGTATCAAAAGCAACAGAGGCGGGATCCGAACCCATGTCTTGCTTCACGATGGGTACGCCTGCCCTTTCACTCCAAATGGTTAGCTGGTCGACCGCTGCGGCCCGGAATGTATCTGCCGCTCCTAGCAGAACTGATTTACCAGCCTTTTTGAAATTGTGCGCAAGCTTTCCGATCGTGGTTGTCTTTCCGACACCATTAACGCCAACAACAAGAATAATATAAGGTTTGGCAGGGAGTTCTGATGTGAAAGAATATGCATTTTCTTCGGGAGCATCGACCAAAAGATTCTCAATTTCTTCCTGTAAAATTTTATTCAGTTCAGTTGTGTTCAGGTATTTGTCCCTTGATACTCTTTTTTCAATTTGTTCAATGATCTGGATGGTAGTATCTATGCCAACGTCTGCAGTAACCAAAGCGTCTTCCAGGTTATCGAGCACCTCTTCGTCGACGGTGCTTTTACCTGCAACTGCTTTGGTAATCTTTGACAAGAAGTTCTCCTTCGTTTTCTGAAGGCCCTGGTCAAGACTTTCCTTTTCCTTCTTACCAAATAATTTATCAAAAAAGCCCATATCGATTTTTTACTGCTTAAATACAAAAAGCTGTTCTATTGGCAGAACAGCTTCTTTAAGTCATACAACTAACCCAATTATTTCTGAGATAAAAATTCCTTTACTTTATCCTTATGCACAATCGTCTCTTTAAAGGTGTATGCACCTGATTGCGGGCTCCGTACGGCACGGATCACTTTGGTCCAGTTCTTAGCCTCGGCCGCTGCCTTCTGGTCTTTACTTTTAATCGCCGTTTTTGCTGATTTTGCCATCGATACTAATTTAAAGATTTGAAGATTTGAAAATTCGAAGATGAACTTCAAATTTCAGATTCTAATTATTTGAATTGTATTTGATGATTTGAAGATTTGAAAGTTTGAAGACAAATACTCGATACTCGATTTTCAAATTTTCAAATTCCCAAATTTTCAAATTGATTATTTGATTTCTTTATGAACAGTATACTTCTTCAGGATCGGGTTGAACTTCTTTAACTCCAATCTTTCGGGAGTATTTTTTTTGTTTTTGGTACTGATATAACGGCTTGTTCCTGGCTGACCGCTTGTTTTGTGCTCGGTACATTCAAGAATCACCTGAACCCTGCTACCTTTCTTTGCCATTGTTATAAGTTTTTATTGTCTATCTGAAGTTGGCTAATAATTAGATTTTTACCCCCTTGGCTCTCAACTCTTTCACCACGGTCAATAAGCCACGCTTATTGATGGTGCGAATGCCTTCGGTTGATAATTTCAGGGTAACCCATTTGTCTTCTTCAGCAAGAAAAAATTTCTTGGTCTGTAAATTGGGAAGAAATCTGCGTTTTGTCTTAATATTAGAGTGCGAAACGGTATGACCCGTGACCGGAACCTTCCCTGTAACCTGACATACTCTTGCCATAACTTCAAAAAATTTAGGACGGCGAAGTTCGGTAATTCCATCGAACCTGCAAAGAGAATGCCTTAATTTTTCAGCTTTTTTGTCAACAGGTGTGAATATAGCTGCCAATCCATCGTCTTATGCCAAGTTTAAGGACCCTATGGAATGAAAAATGCTTGTATGACTTAAGGTTTAGGGTTTAAGGTTTAAAGTTTGAGGTTAAAGTTTAAGTTGAAAGTTTACGGTTGAGGTCACGGAGCGCCCAGCACCTTGAACAACTATGTATTACAAACTTCTAAAATCCAATCATTCAACGAAACCATAAACCGTCACCTTAAACCTTATAATACTAAACTTGTACCGCAAACAATTTACATGAAACGAAAAACAATAGCCCGGGATATAAGCTGGTTGTCGTTCAATGCCAGGGTTTTGCAAGAGGCGGCCGACCCAACTGTACCCCTAAGAGAACGGGTGAAATTTTTAGGAATTTTCTCTAATAATACTGATGAATTCTTCCGTGTCAGGGTGGCAACTTTGAAACGAATGGTGGAAATGGATGGCAAGGCCAAGAATATGCACCTGGAAGAATCGCCAGATAAAATTTTGTCCGAGATACAGCAAATCGTCTTACAGCAACAGGCCGATTTCGCAGATATATGGGAGGATGTCAGGCAGGAACTTGAAAAGGAAAAGATATGCCTCGTTACGGAGGGAAGGCTGAATAAGGAGCAGCAGCGCTTTGTTCAGAATTATTTCGAGGAGGAAGTGCGATCAAACATTATTCCTCTCATGATTGAAAGCATTCCGCAGTTGCCGTATTTGCGGGAGAAATCACTTTACCTGGGTGCTGTACTCTCACACCGCGACGGGGCTCATAAAAGAAAGTATTCGATCATCGAGGTCCCGTCCCGCACCATTGGCAGGTTTAAATTATTACCTTCTCCACCCGGCGAAAAACATATTATTTTGTTGGAAGACATAATCCGGGCCAACCTCAAAAGCATCTTCTCCTATTTTGGATATAACCGCTACGACTCATGGGTATTCAAGGTGACGAAGGACGCCGAAATGGACATTGATAATGATATCTCAACTTCCTTTATTCAGAAAATAGAAAAAGGACTCAAGAACCGAAAGAAGGGAAAGCCGGTCCGCTTTGTATATGATAGAGAAATGGATGCAGGTCTGCTGGATTTCTTAATGCGCAAACTCAACCTGTCGCGTAAAGACGGGATTATACCCGGCGGACGCATTCATAACTTTAGACATTTCATGGACTTTCCAGATGTCTTTGAGAAGAAAAGCCAACGAAAAAAACCGTTTACTCATCCATTGGTAAGAAACGCGATCCGTGTCACAGATGTGATACTTGAAAAGGATATCATGCTGAATTTTCCGTATCATTCATTCAATACAGTGATTGATCTTCTTCGTGAAGCTGCCATCGATCCGAATGTTACCGTAATTAAGATAACCGCCTACAGGCTTGCCGGAAACTCAAAAATTATTAATGCTTTGCTGAACGCCGTCAGGAATGGAAAGCAAGTCACTGTAATGCTCGAGTTGCGTGCCCGGTTTGATGAGGAAGCAAACCTTGAATGGAAAGCTCTCTTGGAAGAAGAAGGTGTGAAGGTTTTGATTAGCATACCAAACCTCAAAGTACACGCGAAAATTTGCCTCATCAAAAAACGCGTGAGCAACCATACGCTACACTACGGTTTTGTCAGTACTGGTAATTTAAATGAGAAAACTGCGACGCTATACGGTGACCATTGCCTTCTTACGTCCGACAGGCATATTATGGCGGATGTCAACAGAATGTTCAACTACCTGGAAAATTGGAAAGACGGAATGCAATTCCTCAAAGCCTGCAAAACACTTATTCCCTGCCCAACTGATTTTCGAAAAGAGTTCCAGAAATTAATTGCGAAAGAAGTAAAGAACGCAAAAGAAGGAAGGCCAGCCTCAATGATTTTGAAAATTAATTCCTTGTCTGATGAGAATATGATCGAAAGTTTGTATGAAGCCGCCAGGTCGGGTGTTGAGATTAAGCTCATCATACGTGGCATTTGTTGTATGTTCACGGAAAATCTGAAATTTATTAAGCCTGTGCAGGCAATCAGTATCGTTGATGAATATCTTGAACATGCCAGGGTGTATATATTTCACAATGATGGAAATGAAAAAGTTTTCATTTCATCGGCCGACTGGATGACGCGGAATATCGATCACCGGGTGGAAGCAACCTGTCCTATTCTCGATGAAAATATTAAAAAAGTGTTGAAAACTATTCTGGAAATTCAGTTGAACGATAATGTAAAAGCCAGAATTTTGGACAACGACCTCAGTAACTGGTATGTGAGAGATAAAACCAAAACAAGAGTGAGATCGCAGGTAGATATTTATAATTATTTATATCAGCAAACACTTGAAATCCCTCCAATCCTACAACCATTGCCTATGCAAAATTTGGAGCTTAGTGGCCGCCTTGAAATAATCACAGACAAGCATGAGACTGGCAGCAATTGACATTGGCAGTAATGCCGCCAGGCTTCTTATCTCAGATGTAATCATTAGTGAATCTGGCAAAACCGAATTCCAGAAGCTCAATTTGATTCGTGTACCACTGCGGTTGGGCTTCGACGTTTTTGAGAATAGAATGATCTCGTCTGAAAAAGAAGAGATGATCGTCAAAACAATTAAGTCCTACAAATACCTCGTTGATGTTTACGAAGTAAAGCACATAAAAGCATGCGCAACCTCAGCCATGCGTGATGCGGTTAACTCAGGTGATATAATTAGAAGGGTAAAACAAGAAACCGGTATCGAGATTGAAGTGATTACAGGGGACGCTGAAGCCAGTTATATTTACGAAAATCATATTGCAGAAAATCTCAACAAGGACCACTCGTACCTGTACATAGATGTGGGAGGTGGTAGTACCGAACTCACTTTTTTTGCCGACAATAAGCTTGTATTTAAGAGATCATTTAATATAGGGACCATTCGTCTTATCAAGAACCAGGTAGATGAATGGCTGTGGGACGACATGAGAGATTTTATCAGGCGTGAAACGAAGGGACATAGCAATGACATGATCGCTATCGGTTCAGGGGGCAATATCAATAAGATATTTTCGCTTTCAAAAAGAAAAGAAGGGAAACCTTTGCCTCTGGAACTGTTGAGAGATTATCACAAGGAATTCAACAGTTTTTCCGTTCAGGACCGGATTCGTATTTACAAGCTCAGGGAGGATCGTGCTGACGTCATCGTGCCCGCGCTTCTCATATACATCAATGTTATGCGCTGGGCGAATATCCCCGAGATCTATGTTCCAAAGATCGGTCTTGCCGATGGGCTCATACAGCACCTGTATGATGAGATTAAAATGAAGGAAATCGCTGTTTGATGAGCAGATGTGATGATTAGCCGATTAGCCGATAAATATGAATAATGTGCTGAATAGCTAATCTGCTAATGAAGAAGGTCACTTGAAAGTTAACAAACAGATTGGTTTACATGCCAAATTCCGGAAATCCCACTTTAGAATCTGTTGATCTGCTAATACTCGATTTGCCGCGAACATTAGCACATTATTAGATCAGCTAATCAGCACATTACTTTATTGGCTAATCGGCTAATCATCACATCGGCTCATCAAACTTTGACTTTCTTTCGCTAGATTTGCTCCCCACTGGATATGTTTTATTCTAACGCAGAGCCATATTCCTTAGCACTTTCGCAACTTCATCCATCAATTAACAAGCATGAGTGTAAATAAGGAAATCAAAAAAGTTACCACCAACACAATACATAAACTGAAAGCAAGCGGAGAAAAGATCTCGATGATAACGGCCTATGATTTTTCGTTCGCAAAAATTTTTGACGCTGCAGGCATCGATGTGATCCTTGTTGGCGATTCGGCGTCTAATGTAATGGCTGGCCATGAAACCACATTACCAATAACGCTTGATCAGATCATCTACCATGCGTCCTCTGTGATTCGTGGAGTTGATCGCAGTCTTGTCGTTGTGGATCTTCCCTTTGGTTCTTATCAATCCAATTCAAAAGAAGCTCTTGCTTCCGCAATCCGTATTATGAAAGAAACAGGTGCGCATGCGGTGAAGCTCGAAGGCGGCGAAGAAGTTCTGGAATCAGTGAAACGAATCGTTGCCGCCGGCGTTCCGGTAATGGGACACCTGGGGTTAACCCCGCAATCTATTTACAAATTTGGCACCTATACCGTGCGGGCAAAAGAAGAAGCCGAGGCAGAAAAGTTAAAGAAGGATGCGAAGCTCCTGGAAGAATCAGGATGCTTTGCAATGGTGCTCGAGAAAATTCCAGCCAATCTTGCAAAGGAAGTATCAGCAGCCGCAGCGATTCCGACAATCGGTATCGGTGCTGGCAAATATTGTGATGGACAGGTTTTGGTAATGCATGATATGCTTGGCATCAATACAGAATTCAAACCAAGGTTCTTGCGGCAATATCTAAATCTTCATCCTCAAATTACCGACGCTGTTCAGCGATATATCAAAGACGTAAAGTCAAACGCCTTTCCCAACGAACAGGAGCAGTATTGAAACGTTGCCACGAC
Source organism: Flavitalea sp. (assembly GCA_036742645.1). Lineage (GTDB taxonomy): Bacteria > Bacteroidota > Bacteroidia > Chitinophagales > Chitinophagaceae > Flavitalea. Next base: position 13,537 of record DAINQQ010000018.1, on the reverse strand, counting down.
AAATGTTTGTCACGGATTGTTCGACGCGCTCAGAAGGCGAATTAGCACGGATTAAATAACCTAAAGTTGCGAGACCGAAATCTTTCGTTCATCCTGCTAGTCCGTGTTCTGAGCCTGTCGAAGAATCCGTGGCAAACATTACTTTTGCAATTCCAAAATAATCGAAATGGATTTTTTAAAAAAGTTGAACATAAAAGAACTCAATGACGGTGTTTCAACTGGTCGCAGCTGGATCAGTTGTGGCGGAGAGATCATTGAGTCTTACTCTCCTGTTGATGGCAAATTGATCGCTCGTGTGAGAGCATCGGATCAAAACAATTACGAGACGGTGGTTGAAAAAGCGCAGGAGGCATTTGTTGAATGGCGATTGTGGCCCGCTCCAAAACGTGGTGAAGTCGTAAGGCAAATAGGGGAAGCTCTCAGGCAATATAAAGAGCCGCTTGGTCAACTTGTGTCATATGAAATGGGGAAAAGCTTGCAGGAAGGTTATGGCGAGGTCCAGGAAATGATCGATATCTGCGACTTCGCAGTGGGACTATCGAGACAACTGCATGGATTTACTATGCATAGCGAAAGACCTTCACATAGAATGTATGAGCAATGGCATCCATTAGGAATTGTGGGTATCATCTCTGCCTTCAATTTTCCGGTAGCCGTTTGGAGCTGGAACAGCATGCTTGCATGGATTTGTGGTGACACTTGTATCTGGAAACCCTCTGAAAAGGCGCCTGTATGCGCCCTTGCCTGTCAACATATCGTCGCAGAGGTGTTTGCAAAAAATGAAGTGCCGGAAGGAGTGTCTGGTTTAATTATAGGCAGCCATGAAGCTGGCGAATGGATGGCCAGGGATACCAGGCTACCACTCGTGTCCGCAACCGGTTCAACCCGTATGGGAAAAGCAGTTGGCGCCGCTGTGGGTGGCAGATTGGGAAGAGCGTTGCTTGAGTTGGGAGGAAACAATTCCATAATCATTTCGAAAGATGCCGATGCTGATATCGCCATTCTTGGTAGCCTCTTTGGCGCTGTAGGAACGGCCGGACAACGTTGTACCACCACTCGCAGACTAATTATTCACGAGTCGATATATGATTCCATTAAAGAAAAACTGGTTGCCGCGTATGCGCAACTGCACATTGGTAATCCCCTGGATGAAAAGAATCATGTAGGTCCTCTCATTGACAAGGATGCTGTAAGAATGTACGTGGAAGCAATCGAAAAATGTAAGGAAGAAGGAGGACGTTTTGTTGTTGAAGGTGGCGTGCTGCAAGGGGACGGATACGAGAGCGGGTGCTATGTAAAACCTTGTATTGCCGAAGCAAAGCCTCATTTTCGGATTGTGCAGCATGAAACCTTCGCTCCAATCCTTTACCTCCACAAGTACAAAACAATTGATGAAGCAATCAATATCCAGAACGGCGTACCGCAGGGTTTGTCTTCGTCAATTATGACCCTTAACCTCAGGGAAGCCGAAAAATTTCTTTCGCATGCGGGCAGTGATTGCGGGATAGCCAATGTGAACATTGGCACGTCGGGTGCGGAGATCGGCGGCGCCTTCGGTGGCGAAAAGGAAACTGGTGGCGGCAGAGAAAGTGGCAGCGATGCCTGGAAAAATTACATGCGTAGACAAACGAATACGATCAATTATTCAACAAATTTGCCCCTCGCTCAGGGAATAAAATTCCATGTGTAATGGTGAGGGGTGAGTTGTGAGTGGTCAGTCGTGAATTGTGAGTGTGGTGGATGGTGAGTGGCCAGGGTGAGTTGTGAATGGTACTGCTGAATGGCGGACCAGTTTCAAATCAATGGTTCTTAACATATTATTCACTATTCACTATTGACCGTTCATCATTGACCACTCCAAACTCACCCACTGACCACCACAACTCGTCACTCATCACTCATCACTCACAACTCACCACTCACCCAAATATTCCCCGTACACAAAAATATTATTGTATCTCAATACGTTAATTAGGTCATCCGCCGGGCGGTCCTAATTGTTTATAGAGACAAATCATATCCATGAAGAAAGTATTTACATTTCTTGTACTTCTTATTGTCAGTTTCGCTTCCTATTCCCAGCTTAGGGTCGCTTTGATCGGTGGACCGCAGTCGACCAGTATAACAGAAGAAAACGCTGTTCCAAAGTGGTTAACCGATATTTCACCCTATTATACAAACCGGGTTGGCGCAAATGTGGGTGTTCTTGGCGAAGTGCCTCTTGGTTCTTCAAGACATTGGTTTTTTCATCCGGGCTTGCAATATCAAACCAAGGGAAGGAAGTTTTTTAAGCGTAACGATACGGCCACCGCAAACCTGACAGATACACTCTCGATTTCTAAATCCTTCTTCAATTCGTATATCGAGATTCCGTTAAATCTTGCCTACAAATTACCATTAAGCAAAAAGTCTAGCTTTTTTATCAGTGCCGGACCATATGTAAGTTTTTTCTACAATGGAAAAGAATCTATGGAAGCCCGCCTGTATTCTGACAATAGCTTTAAAAAAGTAGACGACGACCTGGAAGTTGGAACAGCACCCAATAAAATTAAGACCGTTGATTTTGGTGTGAATGGACGGGCAGGCTTTGATTTTGGCACAGTCCTCATCACAGGATTCTATAGCCAGGGACTAAATAATTTTTATACAGCCCCTTATGGTGGCACCTTTAAACATAAGGTAATCGGAGCCTCGATAGGATTTTGGCTTAATAAAGTTCAGGTAGAGGACAAAAAACCAAAGGACACGGATAAGGACGGTATTCCAGATAGTCAGGATATCTGTCCTACAGTACCCGGCCCTCAAGTCACTTGGGGCTGCCCCGATAAGGATGGCGATGGCACCGCTGATGTTGAAGACAAATGTCCCGATGTTGCAGGCGTTCTCAAATACCATGGCTGCCCGGTTCCTGATAGTGACAGCGACGGCATTAATGATGAAGAAGACAAATGTCCGTTGGTTCCGGGCACAGTCAAATACAATGGTTGTCCCGTCCCTGATACTGATGGAGACCAGATCAACGACGAAGCTGATATGTGTCCTGACAAGGCAGGACCCGCGGAATTCAATGGTTGTCCTATTCCAGACAGCGATGGCGATGGGTTGAATGATAAGGAGGATAAATGCCCCCAAGAAAAAGGATTAATTGATAATAGTGGCTGTCCTGAGATCAGGAAGGAAATCATCGAGAAAGTAAATTACGCGGCAAGTAATATATTTTTCCAAACGAAAAGCGATAAGCTTTCAGCCCAATCATTCAGTGCATTGAAGGAAGTGGTCGCAATCCTCGAAAGCAATCCCTCCCTCCATCTCCGGATCGCGGGTCATACAGATAATGTGGGAAATCCGGCTTACAACCTTGCTCTCTCGCGACACAGAGCGCAGGCTGTGAAAAAGTACCTGGAAGAACAGGGAATCGAGCATACCAGACTGAGGGCCGCTGGGTTCGGGCAGGAAAAACCGATCGCGGGAAATGAAACGCCGGCAGGTAAGGCGAAGAATAGACGTGTGGAACTAAAACCTGTTCAGGAATAGTAAGATATTAACAGATGTTAGCCATTCATGTAATTCAATGCATGAATGGCTTGATTTTTTATATTTTTACCCCTTGCATACTTTGCAAGGCAATTGAATTAAGTTAAGAAAGATTAAAAACCGGTTAATTGATGTGTCAAAACCAACTGTTTCGCATCAATAAAACATCTAAACATCAGTCAATAAAACAATCACAAATGATTCATTTGGTAAAAGCAGGATGGGGCACGTTGGCCCTGTTGGTTATTAGTTTTTTTGCGACGGCGCAGCAGGATAAGAAAGAAAAAAGTGGCGATGTGCCCAAAGGGTGGCATCTTCTTGATAAGGCTAAAGATGGTTATCAGGGAATCAGTTTGAACAGAGCTTACGAATTTATACAATCAAAAAATTTAAAAGGTAAGACAGTAGTCGTAGCGGTTATCGACTCAGGTGTCGATACGTTACATGAGGATCTCAAGGAGATACTTTGGAGAAATCCGAAAGAAATCCCCGGTAATAATATAGATGATGATCAAAACGGTTATGTCGATGATGTCTATGGATGGAATTTTCTAGGTGGCAAAGATGGTCGTAATGTGAAACAGGACTCTTACGAAGGCGCAAGGGTATACCATAAGCTCAAACTAAAGTACGCCGATAAAGAAATCGATCCTTCAACCCTGAAAGATGAAGAACTGGAAGAATACAAAACCTGGTTAAAGGCAAAAAAGAAGGTAGAGGGCGATGGAACCGAGGGCGGCATTGACCTGGTTTTATTGACGAGGGCACTAAGAAGTGCTGTAAAGAATGATAGCATTCTTCGTCAGGCTATGGGGAAAGATGTTTTTACAGGGAACGATCTGGATAAATACGAGCCGGCAAACAGTGTCGAAAAAAGTGCAAAGGGCGGTTTGCTGTACTTGTTTAAAGCGAATCAGTTGATGGAATCGACGAATAAGGAATTCATAGAAGGGTTTTCTGATTTTGTGGGTGGAGAAGAAAGGAAGGCGGAAGCAAAAGAAAAATCGCCACCGGATTATCGCAAAGAAATCGTTGGGGACAACGAAGAGGATATTAATGATAAATATTACGGCAATCCTGATGTGATGGCTTCCACGCCCTTTCATGGAACTCACGTGGCAGGTATTATAGGAGCAGTCAGGCAGAATGATAAAGGCATGGATGGTATTTCTGACAATGTGAGGATCATGATGATCCGTGCCGTTCCTGACGGTGATGAGCATGACAAGGACATTGCTCTTGCTATTAGATACGCAGTTGATAACGGCGCCAAAGTAGTGAACATGAGTTTCGGCAAGGATTTTTCTCCTGAAAAAAAATGGGTTGACGATGCTGTCAAGTATGCTGAGAGTAAAGGCGTATTGTTAGTTCACGCCGCTGGAAACGATGGAAAAAACATCGATACAGCCGATAATTTTCCGAATGCAAACCTTATAGCTACTAAATCAAAAGCAACAAATTGGATAACCGTAGGCGCGAGTGGCGATCCCAAGGCCGGTGGAATTACCGCGAACTTTTCAAACTATGGCAAGGAAGAAGTAGATGTGTTTGCACCCGGCGTGAAAATCTATTCAACCATCCCGGGTGGTAACACCTATGGAAATGCACAGGGTACAAGTATGGCGTCTCCGGTAGTAGCTGGAACAGCAGCGTTTTTACTTAGCTATTTTCCATATCTCACTCCTCAACAGGTGAAATATTGCATTGAAAAATCTGCGCAGGTTCCTGCGGGAAAGGTCAGAAAACCGGGCTCAGATGATGAAGTAAATTTGGTTGACATAAGCAGAACTGGTGGAGTGATCAATGCCTTAGAAGCGGCGAAAATCGCTTCGACTTTAGAACCTGCTTCGAAGGAATCAAAGAAGAAGTCACCGAAGTCGACGATGAAAAATAATAAAGGATAACTTCATAAACGCATAAATTGCAGTCCCGCTTTGGCGGGACTTTTTTATTTTAAACACTAATACTACTGTATGATTTCCCGCCAGGAAGTAATCGTCGCAGATTTCGCTACGAAATATTTTGAAGCTGCTCCGGAGGACGACATGCTAGTTGCTCTTTCAGCCAGCACCAGACGATTCAAAAAATTATTGAAAAAAATTCCGAAGAAAAAGATTGACTACGCGTACGCGGAAGGAAAATGGACGATCAGGGAAGTATTGCAGCATATCATTGATGCCGAGAAAGTATTTGCTTTCCGGGCATTGTGGTTTGCCAGACACGACGTATCTCCCCTACCCGGGTTCGATGAAAATTCCTGGGCTATTACTTCGAAAGCAACATCAAGAAAGTGGAGCGATATGGTCGAAGAATTTTTTACTGTGCGCTCCGCCAATCAGACCTTTTTTGAATCACTCGACGACGAGCAATTGAAAGCCGTGGGAACTGCGAATAACAACCAGATGAATGTTGGTGGCTTAGGGTTTGTTTGCGCGGGGCACGTAATGCATCATATCCGGGTTATTAAAGAAAGGTATCTTAACAAAAAATAGCGAACGCTTTTATGAACATTGATGCTGCGCTCTATGATTCCCGTAGGAACTATCGCATAGCAGTATCCTCTCTCTTCTTTCTTTCAGGGCTTTGTTTTTCCAGTTGGGCATCACGTATTCCCACCATTCAACATAATCTGCGATTAAGTGATGGCGGCCTGGGAACTGTTCTGCTTGCATTACCGATCGGTTTGATGATGTCATTGCCCCTGGCAGGATACCTCGTTGCCAAATTCGGCAGCAGGATTATTGTGATCAGTTCAGCAATACTTTATGCTTGCACACTGCCATTTATCGGTTTTGCCCAACAGTCATGGCAGCTGATGACGGTCCTATTTATGTTTGGATTGGGTGGCAACCTGCTGAACATCGCTATGAATACACAGGGCGTCGGTGTTGAAGCTATTTACAGCCGATCCGTAATGGCTTCGTTGCACGGTATATGGAGCCTGGCAGGTTTCACCGGTGCGGCGATCGGAACTCTCATGATCAGCCAGAATATTGCGCCCTCTTATCACTTTTTAATTATCTCGGCCGTGGCATTGCTGATTGTGTTGTGCGCCTGGTCATACACCCTGGCGACTGACACTAATGCAAATATCGATCAACCCATTTTCGCGAAGCCAGATAAATCTTTACTGAATCTCGGGATTATCGCGTTTTGCTGTATGATTTGCGAAGGAGCGATGTTTGATTGGAGTGGTGTTTATTTTCAAAATGTAGTGAAGGCAAAAGCAGCGTGGATTGGCGCGGGCTATACTGCATTCATGTCGACCATGGCTGCAGGAAGATTTGTTGGTGATTGGCTCGTGACTAATTTCGGAATAAAAAGGATCTTGCAAACAAGTGGTGTGGTGATTGCAACCGGGTTGTCTGTTGCGATTATACTGCCCGATATTGCCACATCCATCGCCGGATTTATCCTGGTAGGTGCCGGAGTATCCTCTGTGGTGCCGCTCGTGTACAGCGCAGCTGGAAAATCAAAAAAAGTTTCACCCGGCGTGGCACTTGCTGCCGTTTCAACGATAGGATACCTTGGTTTTTTAATTGGGCCCCCGTTAATTGGCTTCATTGCGCAGGCAAGCAGTTTGCGTGTGTCCTTCATTCTAATCGCCTTGCTCGGATTGACAACAACATTCATGGCTTCCCAAACCAAATGGTGAGCGTTTAATGTTTTTACTTCTTTTTACTTAAATGCGCTAAAATACTTTCGGTTAAGAATTCATAAATAGATTTCTGAACAGGATACTTTTCGAGCAATTGTACATGTTTTTTGATTGTTGTAGTATCATTGCGAGATGCTGGCCCTGTCTGCATTTCCAGAGCAGAAAATTTCTGTACCCTAGCAGCAGTTTCTAATATTAACGGTTGCAACATTTTAAAATCTACATTTTCTTTATCACAAAAATCTTCCGCTATGCCATACAGGTGATTTGTAAAATTGCTCACCATGATCGCCGCAATATGAGTCATGAGTCGCTGGTGGCCGGTAGCAAACTTGACATTACCTGATATCGTCGACGCCAAATCATGAATCAGCGCACCATCGTCTTTTGTATTTCCTTCAACCAAAAAAGGAACATGCGGAAGTTCATCCATTTCTTTTCGCAGGCTTTGAAGTGGATAAAGGACTCCATAATTTTTGCTGCATCCGGATATTATTTCAATATCGACAGAGCCCGCAGTATGAACGACCAGCTTTTTGTCAACTCGCAACCAGGATGCAACCTGGCTGATCGCATTGTCTGATACCGCGATGATATAAAGATCCCCTTCGGTATTCAGTTCTTTTGGGTTAGAGGTAATTGTCGAACGTAAGATATTGCCTAATTGTTTCAAATGGGTACTTGTTCTTCCAACGACCTGCAAGATGGTATGACCGGCGCCATGAAATAATCTTCCCAGGACTGTGGCCGTATTTCCTGTTCCGATGATAACAATTCTCATAACTGGGTTTATATTGCGAATAAAATAAGGTACTGCAAATTCGAAGGGAGTGATGAAATTAGCACAAAAAATAGCCATCAGTTTAATCAGGGCCAAACTCAACATCATTGCTGTTATCTCAAAGCGAAAAGCAGCAGAGGCGGCGATGAAAATATTTTCAACTCCTTTTAGAAAATCAAAAAAGCCCACACCTCCTGTTTTTCGCAAAGGAGAGAAATTGACATTCAAGCTGGATGGGAATACAATCAGGGGCTACCGTTGGAATGCAGGAATGGAAAAGAAGATATTGATCGTTCATGGCTTCGAGTCTAGCTCAAAAAATTTTGATCGCTACATTATGCCGTTGGTAAAAAAAGGCTGCGAAGTACTCGCTTTCGATGCGCCTGGGCATGGAGGATCAGGCGGTAAACAGGTAAATTTGCTGATGTATGTGCAGATGCTACGTCATATCCACGAGCTGTATGGACCTTTTCAAGGATATTTGTCTCATTCATTCGGAGGACTTGCAGTTACTCATTTCCTGGAGAGTGTTCAGCATGATGAAAACGTAAGACTGGCTTTGATCGCACCTGCTACAGAATCAACTTCGGCAATCGATTCATTCTTCAAAGTACTTGGGCTTGGCACTGATATCCGTAAAGAATTTGATGAGTTGATATTAACAAAATCCGGAGTATCACCAGATCACTATTCCATTCGAAGAGCTATTAGAAATATTAGGGCAAAGATCCTTTGGTTTCATGATGAAGATGATGAATTGACTCCCATCGAGGATGCATTGCGCGTCAAAGATGAAAATCATCCCCATATCGAGTTTGTCATTACCAAAGGTTTTGGCCATCGAAAAATTTATCGTGAAAACATGGTCGTCAAACGCGTAGTGGATTTCTGCCACTAATTACACGAATTGTCACGAATATTATCAGTGCGTTCATTTGTCACGATTAGAGAAGATTCGTGTCAGTGATTTCTTCCTTCCACCATAGGCACAAACGAAAAAGTGTCAAAGATTTCTTCATGGGTAGTTCTGTCGCTGGTTCGGGTAATGCGCAACATACGCTGGATCCCTCCTTCTCCTACCGGTATCACCATCTTGCCACTGATTTTTAATTGCTCTATTAATTTCGGAGGGATATAAGGCGCTGCGGCTGTGACGATAATTTTATCAAACGGCGAATAAGTAGGTAATCCCTCGTATCCATCGCCGTAAAAATATTTGATGTTAGGATATGACTTTCGAAGAATGAATTGCCGGTGCTCGTCGAATAATTTTTTTTGACGTTCGATAGTAAACACCTTGGCTCCTATTTCAGCGAGAACCATTGCCTGGTAACCACTTCCGGTGCCGATCTCAAGGATCTTTTCATGCGGCTTCACTTCAAGAAGCTGGGACTGATAGGCAACTGTGTAAGGTTGTGAAATGGTCTGACCCTCGGCAATTGGAAACGCTTTGTCTTCGTATGCTACTTTGTCAAAGGCAGAGTCTAAAAAAAAATGTCGTGGAATAGCACCGATCGCATCGAGTACGCGCTCATCAGTAATGCCTTTCTGACGCAAGTGTTCAACAAGTTGTTTGCGTAGTCCTTTGTGCCGGTATGAATCTTCGTAAATTCTCATAGTTATTGAAAGATCGTCGATTGATTTGAAAGATTAAATCCGTTGGCCATTGCAGTTTTCTGATGTTGCATTAATGATCAGGTGCAGTTCCACTTGATCGCCTGGAGCACTCTTATACGCAAAGCGCAAAGGTAGTCATTGAAGAGGAATGTATCACTTTAAGATTGACACTTCATCCTATTTTCTTCGTGCTCTTTGTGTCTTCCGTTGTGTTTGTCGTGAGCCGCTATGATTATACAGTCAAGGAGGTTCACGAAGGACACAACAGAAGACATAAAGAACAGGAAGGCGTTTCATCAAGGCTATATTTTGCATAGCTGACTGGCTCGAGTTAGAAAAATGCCACCGGCGATTGAACCCAATTCATATATTAAATTTATTTTTCAAGATTAATTGTTCGAAACATTTCATTTCTGTTTATTTTGCCTGAACAAATTATAACATGAAAAAGATCTCCTTCAGTATATTACTTGTAGTTGGTTCCTTCATCGCGACAACGATGGCGCAAACAAATATTGACATTACTGATACCGGCAAGGTGAAAATCAGCCGCCATATTTATGGCCATTTCGCAGAGCATCTCGGCCGTTGCATTTATGATGGATTTTATGTTGGCGAAAAATCAACGATACCAAACACCAATGGCGTGAGAAATGATATCATCGCTGCTCTCAAGAAAATGAAGATACCGATGTTGCGCTGGCCAGGCGGCTGTTTTGCGGATACATATCATTGGAACGATGGCATAGGTCCAAAAGACAAAAGGCCATCGATGGTAAACAGATGGTGGGGTGGTGTTACAGAAGATAACAGTTTCGGCTCCCATGAATTTTTGAACATGTGCGAGTTACTCAATACGGAACCTTACATGGCAGGAAACATAGCAACTGGTACGGTTCAGGAACTTGCAGACTGGGCTCAATATGTTACCAGCAGTACCAAAAACCCCATGTCGGATCTGCGAAAGCAAAACGGACGGGAGCAGCCCTGGAGAGCAAAATATTGGGGTGTAGGAAATGAAGCCTGGGGCTGCGGAGGCAATATGACGCCGGAGTATTATGCAAATGAATACAGAAAATACGCCACTTTCCTGTCTGACTGGTCGAACACCGAGAAAATTTTTCGTGTTGCTTCAGGGGCTAATGTGGCTGATTACCATTGGACAGAAACCCTCATGAAAAATATTCCTCGCAATCTCATGGAAGGTGTTGCACTTCATCATTATTCATTCGTTGAATGGGAAAGCAAGGGTTCAGCCACTCAATTCACCGAAGAGCAATACTTCAAAACAATCAAAAGGGCATTGTTCATGGATTCGCTGGTGATAAACCATTCAGCAATCATGGATAAATATGATCCCCAAAAGAGGATCGCACTTGTAGTAGACGAATGGGGAGGATGGTACAATGTTGAAGCTGGCACAAATCCTGGCTTTCTATACCAGCAAAATACTATGAGGGATGCGATGATAGCAGGCGTAACGCTTAACATCTTTCACAAGCACGCAGACAGGGTGCGGATAGCAAATCTTGCACAAACTATCAACGTACTGCAGGCGGTTATTCTTACAGATAAAGAGAGGATGATCCTTACCCCTACTTATCACGTCTTGGAAATGTACAACGTGCATCAGGATGCAACTGTACTTGGATTGAAACTTTCCACTAACGACTACGTTTTCAATGGACAAAATTTACCTGCAGTCTCCGCTTCTGCATCCAAAGACAGTACCGGTGTCATTCATGTTTCGCTTGTAAATATTGATCCAAACAAAACACAAAAAGTCAGCCTAAATATAAACACCGAAAAGATGAATTCAGTTACGGGAAGAGTGCTCGCTTCTAAGAAAGTACAGGACTACAATTCGTTCAATGAACCGGAAAAAATAAAGCCGGCTGTTTTCAAAGATGTCATCCTTGATAAAAAATCCCTTTCGGTTACACTGCCTCCTGCCTCCGTTGTGGTGCTAACGATAAAATAAACGATTACTTTGAAAACAGGCTTGTTTTATTTATGATGCTAAATGAAAACTGATATATTGTTTTGTAGAAACTGAATAGGATATAACCAATGAACGCTTATTCGATCGATATGAAAAGAATATTTGTTGTAGTGATTTGTTGTGTGCTTTTGGCCGCATATACTACGGCACAAAACAATAATGCAATTGTTGTCAAGGCCAATCAGGTTGTGGCAACTGTTCAACCAACGATGTGGGGTGTATTTTTCGAAGATATCAATATGGGGGCTGATGGAGGATTATATGCGGAATTGATCAAAAACCGGTCATTCGAATTTTATAAACCGTTAATGGGCTGGAAAATATTGGGGAGGCCGCAGACGGAAGGTGATTTCATAATCCAGAACCGAAATCAAATTAACCTGGCAAATCCGAGGTTTCTTCGCATAACACTTCACCATAATTCAAAAGGAAGCATCGGTTTGAGTAATGAAGGATTCAGGGGCATGGGTATCAAAAACGGATTACGCTACGACTTTTCCGTTATGTATCGCCGGTCCGCCGGAGATAATATAAAGATGCATATTGAACTGATAGATTCGACAGGCCGGAATCTGGGAGGCACTGCACTGACAATCCCTGTCAGCGGAAATGAATGGAAAAAGCTATCTGTCAGTTTCAATGCAACCGCAACGGAACCTAAGGCAAAATTTAATATCTGGCTTGAAGGTGATGGAGTGGTCGATCTCGATATGACCTCTCTTTTCCCTTCTGATACATGGAAAAACCGACCAGGGGGGATGCGCGCTGATATGATACAGTTATTAGCGGATCTTAAACCCGGTTTCATTCGCTTCCCCGGAGGGTGTATTGTTGAAGGATACGACCTCTCGCTCAGATATCAATGGAAAAAAACCATTGGTCCTTTAGAAGACCGTCAATTGCTCATCAATCGCTGGAATTCCGAGTTTGCACATCGTCCTACGCCCGACTATTTTCAAACTTTCGGCCTTGGCTTCTTTGAATATTTTCAATTGGCTGAAGACATTGGTGCGGAGCCATTACCGATACTCAATGCAGGGATGGCCTGTCAATTTAATAGCGCAGAAGTTGCACCGGTCGATCAACTCGATCCTTATGTACAGGATGCATTAGACCTGATTGAATTTGCAAATGGTGATCTTAATAGTAAATGGGGCAAAGTACGTGGAGAGATGGGACATCCGGCTCCGTTCAAGTTGAAATTATTGGGTGTGGGAAATGAAAACTGGGGGCCGCAATACATCGAACGGCTACGGGTATTTCAAAACGCCATAAAACAAAAATATCCCGACATAAAACTTGTAACAAGTGCAGGCACGGATCCAGCTGGTGAGCGTTTTGAATTTCTGAACGGAGAATTGAGAAAAATGAAAGCGGATATCATCGATGAACATTTTTACAGGCGACCCGATTGGTTTTTACAAAACGCCTCCCGCTACGACAACTATGAGAGAAACGGCGCCAAAATTTTCGCTGGTGAATATGCTGCGCAAAGTGATCGTACAGTCAGTATTTATAATAAGAACAACTGGCAAACTGCCATTGCAGAAGCAGCTTTCATGACTGGCATGGAACGGAATGCGGATGTGGTGGTGATGTCATCTTACGCGCCATTATTTGCGCATACAGATGGATGGCAGTGGACACCTGATCTGATCTGGATTGATAACCTGCGTTCATTCGGTACGCCGAATTATTATATCCAAAAACTCTTCTCTACCAATAAGGGTACCCATGTTATTCCGGTACTAAAGAACAGTGAGATTATTGCGGGAAAAGATAGTCTCTATGCCTCCGCTACCATCGATAAAAATACATCTGAAGTTATTGTTAAGATGGTAAATACTTCGGGTCAAACAAAAATGCAGGAGCTTACTATTGATGGAGTGAAAAAACTAAATCCAAAAGCCGTGCACACTATTTTAAAAGCAGGGAAGCTCGAAGA